>JAHXIM010000489.1 GCA_025655635.1 gamma proteobacterium symbiont of Lucinoma myriamae
TATAACATTTCTGGTTGATCTGGTCACTCAAAAGCAGGATTAATTCCTTATATTTCAAATAGATGACATGTTTTTCAGGGTTGACTATTTAATCAAACTAAAATAATCCTGGAAAATAATTTTTAAATTACATTTAAAAAGTTATACCAAAGTACAACTTTAGATTTATTTTATTTAAAATACTCTTTTTTTGTATGTATATTTGTAACCATTTGATTTGCAGTATATAATCGTATTACTTTCAAAATCGTTGAGATATTTTAAAATGGCCATTAAGAAAAAAACTGTTGCTAAAAAACCAGTAGCAAAAAAAGCTCCAGTAAAAAGAAAAGTTGTTGCAAAAAAATCACCTGCTAAGAAAAAAGTAAGTGTTAAAAAAACAATTAAAAAATCTCCAGCAGCAAAGCCATCAGCAGATTTAACAAAAGAACATAGTACCTCGGTCAATGTAATGGAACGTGCCTCTGCTGCTTTAGAGAAAGCAAATGCTGCCGTTAGTTCAGCAGTAGATAAAGCCAAAGCAGCGGCTGAAAAAGCAAAACAAACAATGCGTCCAGCACAAAAAAATGCAGCAGCAAAAGCAAAAGAGCGTGTTGCGGCTTTAAAAGTAAAAGAAAAAGAAATCCTTGAAAAAGTTAAAGCACAACTACTTGTTGTAAAAGGACATGAACAGCAAGCAGTTGAAATGGCAAAAATGGCTGCTCTCAAAGCTACAGCCATGGCATCATATGCTATTAAGTGGGAAAAAGATTATCTGAAAAAACTGGAAATAAGACAAAAAGCTCAGGCTAAAAGAAAAATAGCAGCAGCAAGAGCAAGAAAGAAAGCTACTAAAGCAGCGAAATAGATCTATAGAGGTGGGCATTTGCCCACCTTACTTAATATCATACCCGCTCGACAGGATTCCCCGCCTTCTTCTTAAATTAATTTTTTATTTAAATGCCAGTGTAAACTTAAGTGCTTTTAAATAATCAGCCTCTTGTTGAAGATCAACTAGTGTCAATGGATGTTTATCAAAAAATTTATCTGGAAATTGCAGTGTAATTGTTTGCTCTTTTGCCATAGCTTTTATTTTGGGCAGGGCATTCTCACTGCGATCGCGATGTAATAAAATACTCAGTCGCAGCAATATCGCTAAATAAGTTGTGGACTGATTACATTCTTTAGAAAGTGTTTTAAAATTTTGTTTGGGAAACTTTCTTCTCTGAGCACTGATGAATATAGCGAGTCGATGTTGTTCCTGACGGGAGAAACCGGGAAGATCTGAGTTTTCTAAAATATAAGCACCGTGTTTATGGTACTGGTTATGTGCAATCGATAACCCAATTTCATGTAAGAGTGCGACCCATTCTAATGTTTGTTCACTGGCAAATTCTTCAATTGACCATGCGTCCTGCACCTGTTGATATAAGTTTGATAGTGTTTTTTCAACCTCCCGGGCTTGTCTGGTATCAACATGATATTGCTTGAGTAGATGATTGATTGTTCTTTGACGTACATCTTCATGACTCAAGCGGCCTTGTAGATCATAAATAACGCCTTCTCTTAAAGCACTGTCAGAAACATTCATGGACTCTATTTTTAATACTTTGAATGCACCATATAATACAGCAACGCCGCCACAAAAAATGGCCTGACATTCAATGTTAAGTCCTTCTAATTCCAGTTTAGAAATACTTTTTTGTTTGACCATTTCTTTGATCAGCCATTTCAGGCCTTTAATAGTAATACCAGGGAAGGGAGCAGCTGTATTTTTACTATCATGATAGATGCGTAATACCTTACCAATGGCTTTAATGGTTCCAGAAGCACCTGTTGCATAGGTCCAGCCAACATTTCTATAAGTATTTTTTATTGTTTGTAATTCCAGACGTGAATAAAGCTCTGCAATTTTAAAATTAGTGTCACTGAGCTTACCATCAGAAAATGCTTTTAAGGTCATACTGACACAACCCATGTGCAGACTTTCAGTATAGCTTGGGCTAAAACCCTTACCAATAATAAATTCGGTACTACCCCCGCCAATATCAATGACTAGACGATTTTCTGCATTCTCAGACTGGCTATGGGCAACACCAAGATAAATAAGTCGTGCTTCTTCACGTCCGGCAATGACTTCAATAGGATGCTTTAAAGAATCTTCTGCTTGTGCGATAAAATCAGCACCATTTTTGGCTTTACGTAGCGTATTGGTGCCGACAATACGAATGTTTTTAGCAGGTATGTTATTTAGCCGTTGGCCAAAACGGGCAAGACAATCCAGTCCTTTTTGCTGAGCTTCTATAGAAAGCTCTCCTTTATCATTGAGGCCGGATGCCAGTCTGACCATTTCTTTCATACGGTCAATGATCAACAACTGGTCATTTTTGAGTTCTGCAACAATAAGGTGAAAGCTGTTAGAACCCAGATCAATTGCAGCAAAAATTTCTTTTTGCTGTTTAGAATGCTTTGTATCTGTCAATTTTTAATGCTCTATAAGTGAAATAGTTTAGTCTATTTTATAATGTTAACTCTTATACGATAATTTGTATTTAGTTCAGACTGACGTTTAGTGGAATGAAACGTTGCGCTATTTTGCTCATTAACTTTATTAATGGCACCACCTAAAAAGATCCATTGACCCAATTGGCCGGTGACAGTGGTATCTACTGAGCGGGTATTAATACGTTCAGGGTACTGGCGATTCATGGACTGATGTTTAGGGCGTATTTTTAATGTGACCTGTTCACCATTTAAGGTTGGAAATACTTCAAAGCCAGATGTGACATCGACAAGCTCCACTGTATTTTGAACTCGTGGATAATAATGTCTGGCACCAGAACGAAGATTAGACTGCTCAGAAGTATAATAGGGAACTTTTTGACCGGTTTGAATAAAAGCCCAATTGCCTTCAAGTGTTCTTACTCGATAAGTGTCAGGATTACTTTGAGAGTTATTTCTGCGAGTATGAGTTGATTTGATGACTGAACCATTTTTACCATAGCGAACGGTAATATTAGGATTGTCTGTATCAGGTGCAAGGCTTCTGATAACGACATCATCACCCATTTTAATTCGTCCTTCAACATTGTCCTGCTGATAGTGTGAATCACCTTCAAGTGAACTGGAAACTTCAATGAGCAGGTTATGCAGGGGCTTATCTAATTCTTCTAATAGTTGTTCTATTTCATTTAAAACAGGAGGTGAAGCTTTTACAATTAATGAGTTGTTTTTTGCAGTAAATTTAGCTTGATCAGCATAAAGTGGTGCAATAGAAGGTATTAATTCTTGTGCAGGCTGTTGGGTTTGAAATACTCTGAAGCTGGATTCTGAAAAAACGTTAGCAGGTAAGACAAAGCAAAAGAATATCAAAAGAATTAATGGTATTTTGTTATTGAACTGCTTTTTTAAATTGTTTTTTAACATAATATCTGCCACTTTATATCCTATTATTTTTTTCAGATAGGATGAAATTGTCATTATTTTATCATAAAAATCAGTTTAAAGGCTTAAACGGCGTAATGAACTGTCAATAATACCACGAGCCCATATGTCTTCAAATTGTTCATAGAGTTGCCGGGTTTTCAAAGGGCAATAAAAATTACCAACAGCATTATAGCGATCCGGGTTGGAGTGTATAATATAGCCGCGTTCATCAAAGATTATAAATGTTTCAAAAATTTCCTGATGTTCCTTTGCAGCTAGTTTAATTGACACATGACTGGTGATACGGCGAGCTAGTTTGAGCAGGCGATGACCCTGTGATGTCATAGGTTTGGTATCCTGGACAATGATTTGAATATGTGTTCGTCGAGTTTTTATGGCGAGATCTTTAATTGCTTCATAGAGTTCATCATTATCAAAAAGGCTGTCTTCAAGGTGATGACTAAAGATAAGAATACGGTGTTGTGCCTGTTGACTCATAGCCAGAATTAATTGTTTAAGATCATCTCTGCTATCAACATCAATTAATTGATCTGTTTCGCCAAGTCTATGTGATGTGAGATCAATCATAATCACTCCTCTGCTTTTGTGACTCTTGTTCTTGTAACTTTTTCTTTTGTAACAATACCAGCGTCATTTGTTTATGGGGAATGTCAGCATCCAGAAATTGTTCACTGGTGATCTCAAAACCTGCTTTTTGGTAGAACGGGATGACATTAACCTGTGCATTTAAAATGATTCTTGTTGCCTTGAGTCGCTTACATTCATCAATACAAAGTTGTAAAATTTTTGAGCCAATACTCTGGCCTCGCCATGCGGCTAAAACTGCCATTCGACCAATATGAGCAGTAGTAAACTGAGCATTCGTTTTGTTTAGTGTAATTCTTGCCGTACCAATTGCAAGTTTTTTGTTTGTCATTTGTTTGTCAATAGTGACAGTTTCAGCAAGTATGTGAATGGCTTTATCATCCAGACCATCCCATTCTAACTCAACGGGTACATTTTGTTCTTGAATAAAAACTTGTTCACGAATTGATTTTAAAGAATCAGAATGATTTGTCCAGTGAGTGATTTGAACGTAATAATCTGAATTATGTTTACTGGTTCCCATTTGAGCCTGATTTTATTAATTAGTCAGCCCTGAAAAACATATTATCTATTTGAAATATAAGGAATTATCCCTATTTTTGAGTGACCAGATCGACCAGAAATGTTAT
>JAHXIM010000363.1 GCA_025655635.1 gamma proteobacterium symbiont of Lucinoma myriamae
GATCTGAGGTTCATCAGAGATATTCAGGCTGCAAAATTTTGGTAAATTAACGACGGGTACCATGGTTCCACGAAGACTGGTCATACCTTCTACGGAAGCAGGCATATCAGGTGCATGGGTGATTGCAGGTACTTGCATGACTTCACGGACTTTGAATACATTAATACCATAAACTTCCTGCCTATCTGTTGAATCATCTTTGCCCAGACTAAATAACAGGACTTCAAGTCTATTGGTACCAGCAAGATTAGTACGCTCATCGACAGATTGAATAAAATTGGCCATGCTTTATTTCTCTTGGTTAATACCCAGCAGGGATTTCCCTAATGGGTTATATAGAATTTTCTTTGTTATATTGTTTTAGCGACAGCGGCGTCAATAACTTTAATATATTCAGCTTTATTAATGTTAAAAAATAAATATTAATGCAACTATAGTATAAAAAGCGTGTTTATCCAAGACAGGCTTTGCTTAAATGGTTACCAGGATAGACATCCAGTCTTTCCATTAAAAGCCTATTGATTAGAGTCATAGAAACGATTAAAAATTTCGATTTTTTTTAAAATAATAGGTAGAATGCCTGATAGTACTTTAATTTTAATAAACTGACATTAGTTGGCATGTTTTCGGTGTTAAATGAGAGCAGTTAACAGGATATAAAATGACTGACACAATTATAGAAGAGCGTCGAGTTCAATCACGCTCTATTATCGAGTCTTTGATAAATTCTCGTACTGAAACTCTGGCTCAATACAAGGATGTAATGACGTATAAACCATTTGAAATGAATGATACCTTACAAGAGGTGTTGGAAGATTTTTGTGAATCAATGGTTGATTACACGGCTAAAGCGCATTTCAATCTTTATAATTATCTGGAAGAACATAAAGAGCGCCGTCAGATGGTGTTAAAAATTGCCGATAGGGTTTATCCCGAACTTGTGGATAATACGCAGAAAATACTTGATTTTCATGACATGTACAATAGCGATGTTGCCTCGTTGCAATGCGATAAATTAGAAAGTTGTTTGAATGGCGTGGGTGAGTTGCTGGCTGACCGGATTAACCTTGAAGATGATGTGATTGGCGCCCTTTTATCCGTTGAGAATGTCTAAATCTAAATAGCTTTGTCTTTATTTGTCTCTTTGGAGTGATTAGATAATACTGATCAACCCTGATATGGGGGCATTAATTCCTACCGCATCAAAAATCTATATCAATCATTTCCCTTATATTCGTATTTAGATTAAGGAATACCTTTATTATGCAGCAACTTACTCGTTTGCTTAAAATTATGGCCGACCTGAGAGATCCAAAGAGTGGCTGCCCATGGGATTTGAAACAGGATTATAAGTCTCTGGTACCTTATACTCTTGAAGAAGCTTATGAAGTGGCAGAGGCCATTGAACTGGGGGATATGGATGAAGTAAAAAAAGAGTTGGGTGATTTATTATTCCAGGTTGTCTTTTATGCACAATTAGCAAAAGAAGATGCTTTATTTGATTTTGATGATATTGCCGGGGCTATTGCCGATAAAATGGTGTCTCGTCATCCTCATGTATTTTCTGATCATCATTATGAAAGTGAGGAAGCCTTTCTCAAAGCCTGGGAGCAGCAAAAAGAAGTTGAAAAAAAACAGGTACAACAGAATAAAATAAAAAAAAATGCAGATAATCGAGAGCATAGCAGCTTAATGGACGGCATCAGCAAAGTGCTGCCAGCCATGACTCGAGCCGTTAAAATACAAAAAAAAGCGACTCATATCGGCTTTGACTGGAAACATGCGGAAGATGTATTAGCAAAAATTAAAGAAGAATTAGATGAACTCTCTGTTGAGTTACAACAGCTTGACTTGGAAAAAGGTGAAGTAAAGCAGTCTGAGGAACTTTCTATCGCAAAAGCAGAAGACGAACTGGGAGATGTACTCTTTAGTTGTGTTAATCTGGCCAGGAAACTGAATATTGATCCAGAAAAAGCCCTGCGTATGAGTAACCATAAATTTATTCAGCGATTTAGAAAAATGGAGCAGCATTATGATTTTGAGCGCACTCAAATGGAATACGCTTCAATTGAACAATTAGAACAGGTCTGGCAAGCTGTAAAAAATAATCACTAAACAATAAAATACTGCGAATGTTAAGCAGTGTATTTTTAACTATTTTATTTCTATCAGACTGTTATTTCAGTCTGTCAATCCGGGCTGATGATACCGGCAGCGATGTGCTCCCTGTGACCGTTAAACCTTATACTGCAAAATCCACGTTCAGTAGTGACAAAAATTACGCCCTATAATGGTGCGTATTATTGATATTGCGAATCATAATGGTGCTTATTGCTTGTAATTGTCCCTAAAATATACATATTATAAAACTAAGTAATTGATTTTTATGTTTCTGTTTCTTTATGGTGCATATTTTGCATAAGCTTAGCTCAAATAAATAGGCATCTAAACATTTTGAAGGGTATTGGAATGACAACAAATCTTAAACTATCAGGTATTAGCCTGATTTCACTTTTACTTCTGTGCTTTTCGGGCAGCGTTATGGCCGAAGATACTTTAAATGGTGCAGATACTGCCTGGATTATGATTTCGACAGCACTGGTTTTGTTTATGACCCTGCCTGGACTGGCTTTATTTTACGGCGGTTTGGTGCGCACCAAAAACGTCCTTTCTGTACTAATGCAGTGTTTCGCTATTACCAGTATTATGTCAATCTTATGGTTGGTAGCTGGATATTCACTGGCCTTTAGTGACGGCGGCTCAATGAATGCCTTTATTGGCGGCTTTGATAAAGTGCTGTTTGCCGGGGTGATGGAAAATACTGTTTCAGGGACGATCCCTGAAGCTCTTTTTGCACTGTTTCAAATGACCTTTGCTATTATTACACCCGCATTGATTGTCGGTGCGTTTGCCGAACGTGCTCGTTTTTCAGCCATGATGATATTCAGTGCCATCTGGTTATTTGTTGTTTATGTGCCGGTCACTCACTGGGTTTGGGCAGAAGGCGGCTGGTTATTTGAAATGGGTCTACTGGACTTTGCCGGTGGCACCGTGGTGCATATTACTGCCGGTATTGCTGCATTAGTGACAGCACTTGTTATTGGTGAACGCAGAGGTTTTGGTGTCCAAGCAATGCCTCCTCATAATCTGACTATGACGGTTATTGGTGCCGGTATGTTATGGGTCGGCTGGTTTGGCTTTAATGGCGGTAGTGCGCTTGCGGCTGACGGTAATGCGGCAATGGCAATGCTGGTCACGCATATTTCTGCTGCTGCAGGTGCGGGCATGTGGGCCGTGATTGAGTGGTTAAGACATGGTAAACCTTCGGTACTGGGTATTGTGACTGGTATGGTTGCCGGTCTGGGCACCATTACTCCTGCATCAGGCTTCGTTGGCCCAGCGGGTGGTTTGGCCATTGGCCTTTCAGCTGGTATTGTTTGTTATACCGCGACTCAAATTATTAAAGTGAAATTAAAACTGGATGATTCACTGGATGTATTTCCAGTTCACGGTGTCGGTGGTATTTTAGGTACTTTTCTGGCGGGTATTTTTGCTTCAGCAGGACTGGGTGTTTTCTCCGGTCAGGGTTATGCTGAAGGTATGAATATGGGCAGTCAGGTTTGGGTTCAGCTGATTGGTATAGCCTCAACTATGATTTATACAGCGGTGATGACTTACATTATTCTCAAAGGAGTAAGTATGGTTGTCGAACTGCGAGTTGAGCGTGATGAAGAAACTGAAGGTCTGGATATCGCGTCACATGATGAACGTGGATATGATTTTTAATTTATTTAAAATACGCTGAGTAGTTATCATTTATGGTATTAATTAGTATGCATTGAGTTGTTTTCGGGTTAAATTATAGTTACCTATGAATCATCGTAATATACAATTAATACTACTTGTTGTGTTTTTATATGCAGGCAATAGCTTTGCCAATAATTGGCAAAGCCCGCTGATAAAACAGCTCAATAATAATTCTGCTCTGGTTTATGATCATCATGGCCAGACTCTTTTTTCGCATAATGCCAATAAGCTCATGGTACCGGCTTCTATTTTGAAAATTGCCACAGCGGATGCGGTGCTGACAAACTTAGGAGAACACTATCGAATTCCCACCGAAATTTACCTCACCCCTGACAATTACTTAGGTATTAAGGGCTTTGGCGATCCGACATTAGTCTCTAAAACACTGTTAAAAATAGCTCAGCAGATAAAAAAACACATAAATGAGTCACCTTCCGTGACGCTCAAGGGATTTTGGCTGGATACCAGTTATTTTAAATCTGAGCTAAGGGTTCATGGTCAGTCTGCCAGCGACAATCCTTATGATGCCTCTTTGGGTGCTCTGGCGGCTAATTTTAATACGGTTAATATCAATAAATCTCGCACCGGTCAGATAAGCTCAGCAGAGGCACAAACACCCTTGACCGCCACGGCAATTGAGGCAGCAAAAAAATTATCAGCCGGAAAGCATCGGATCAATCGTAAACGTCAATTAAAACCCACCTTCACAATTAGTTTCAGTCAGGTCAGACTATGATCTTCAATTCGCAATCCGGAGATATAA
>JAHXIM010000056.1 GCA_025655635.1 gamma proteobacterium symbiont of Lucinoma myriamae
ACAATAAAATTACAATTAATGTTGTACGATAATCTATCGATTCATGATGATTATCTTTTTTCAGGATCGACTAACTAGTTTATAAAAGATTGTTTAACACACAGGCTAAATCTCAATGGGTTTACTTTTTTTCTATCTCTTTTTAGCACTTTTTGTATCATTTTTATGCTCCATACTCGAAGCTGTTTTATTGTCTACAACAGCCTCTTATATTGCATCACTTGATGATGATAGCGCCTTCAAGAAAATATTAAAAGGACTCAAAAGTGATATTGATACCTCTATTTCTTCTATTCTGATCCTGAATACCATTGCTCACACTATGGGTGCAGCAGGTGTTGGTGCTGAAGCCGTGCGTATATTCGGCATTCAATGGCAAAGTCTTATTGCTGTTATTTTAACCCTTCTTATTCTCTATTTTTCTGAAATCATTCCGAAAACCATCGGCGCAAATTACTGGCGTGAACTGGCCAAACCCACCACTTATATTATTAAGTTTTTAACACAGATTTTATTACCCTTACTATGGATTTCCAGCCTGATCACAAAACGTCTTAAAAACGATGCACATCACGGGCCTACCCGTGATGAAATTGCCGCTATGGCGGAAATCGGTGAAGAAAGCGGTATTTTGGAAGAAAAAGAAGGTCAGCTCATTGAAAACCTGCTCAGGTTAAAACAAATTCAGGTTAAAGACATCCTCACACCTCGCAGTGTGGTATTTACTCTGGATAGTAACAGAACCATTGAATGTGCACTCTCAGAAGATGATTTATATATTTTTTCCCGCATTCCCTTAGTTGAGCATAATGAAGAAAATAATACAGACAATATCATCGGTCTGGTATTTGCCCGCACCGTACTCAAGTCGGTTTCCCTCAATGAACAAAGCAATAAGCCCCTAAAAAGCATTATGCAGCCTATTTACCGTATACCAGAAGATATGCCTGTCTACTTCTTATTAGATCATTTTATTAACCGTAAAGAACACCTGTTTATGGTGCATGATGCCTATCGTCAATATGTCGGTATTGTCACACTTGAAGATGCTCTGGAAACACTGCTCGGCAGAGAGATTGTTGATGAAGCAGATAAGGTCGCAGATATGCAGAAATATGCCCTTGAAAAAGCGGCTTTATGGAAAAAACAAATTGAAAAAAGAGCAAAAAGTAAACTATCTGCTGTTAAGAGTTAAATTTAATATGGTTTTTAAGAAAACGGGTAGATATCGCGGAAATAATGATAGAGAGTATGACCGAAGTCAGGAATAAATACAGGCCATAGTGTATCTGCATCTCTGCTACTGCATCAAGTTTGATACTGACCACCATTAAGGCAACTACAAAGACATCCAGCATCGACCATTTTCCAAATTGATGGATTAACTTTAATAAACGCTGCACTGTTGCCCCTGCATGGGAATTCCACAAGTACAAAATAACTGATAATTTCAAAATTGGAAATAAAATACTAAAAACAAAAATGATCAGAAAAAGAAATAAATGCCCTTTACCTATCAAACTCCATAGAGCAGAAAATAAAGACACAGTATTAGCAAAAAAATAAAATTTTTCTAAGGTGAATAGCGGGGATATTAAACTGACAAAGAACAAAACCAGAGTTAATAAGGTCGCTGTGTTGACTATTATTCGTGCAACAGGATAGCTTTTTGAAAACTGGGTAATATTAACTACTTGTGAATCAGTCACTTGTTAAACCTGATGGCTAATTTTGAACATGATTATAGCTTAATTCATCCATAAAAAAATGGCTTGTTTAGAATTAATCACTTACAAGATCTCATTGGATAGTAGCGAGTTTTTTTTGCACGGTGTAAAATAAGCCCAATTTCATATCATTAACAACGAGTTTTAAATGTCCAGTTCATTTGCAATACTTATTCTTTTCATCATAACACTCATCGCAGCAAATATTCCGTTTTTAACCGATAGAGTCCTGCTGGTACTTAAAGCAGATAACAATAAAAGCTTCTGGCTCCGTTTTACAGAATGGTTTCTTATGTATGTTATCGTGATGGCAATTGCCATTGGACTGGAAACAAAGCTGCACGGCACAGCCTATGCGAAGGTCTGGGAAGTCTGGAATTTTTCACAAAACTGGGAATTTTATGCCATAACCCTTTGTTTATTTGTTGTTTTTGCACTACCAGGCTTTCTTTATCATTATGATCTTAAAAAGCACATAAATTAATATTACCTTTTTATTAAATAGCTCTTGCATATAAAATAAAAGACCGTATAATACGCTCCATCAGTTGCGGGGTGGAGCAGTCTGGTAGCTCGTCGGGCTCATAACCCGAAGGTCGTTAGTTCAAATCTAGCCCCCGCTACCAAATTGATAAAAGCTTGATTTTCAATCACTTAGAGTGAAAGAAATCAGGCTTTTTTTATGCCCTGATTTCCCTTAGTGTAGGGAAATTTGTAGAGACATTCTTTTGGTTTCGGTTTACATATCGTTGCAGATGTTCATGTGAAAAATGGGCATATCGTTGCACCATTTTATAGTCAGACCATCCACCCAATTCCTGAAGTACTTCTATAGGTGTATCCCTTTGTATATGCCATGTCGCCCATGTATGACGTAAATCATGCCATCTGAAGTTATCAATCCCTGCATCAGCACAGGATTTCTTAAAAGACTTAGTATTGGCTCTTCTAACAGGATTTCCCCTGTAGGTGAACACATTCGTTGAATGTTTACCAACTTGTCTTTTAATCACTTCAATTGCCGTATCTGAAAGCGGTACAACAAAGGCTTTTTCACTTTTTAGAATATCATCGCCCTCAACATAAACAATTCTTTGAGAAAGATCGACTTGTTCCCACCGAAGTAAGGTTACATTCGATTCTCTAAGCCCTGTTTCCAGTGAGAAGAGCGCCATATCAGCTAAGTGTGGCCTTAATGCCATAATAAGCCTCTGAGCTTCTGCTTCAGTCAACCAACGGATACGCTTTTTTGGTTCCTTCAAGAGTTTAATAAAGGGAGGATCGCATTTGATCTCCCATTCTTTGTGTGCTTTATTTAATACGGCTCTAAGTTTCTGAAGTAAACGATTAACGGTTGCATTGCTGACACCCTCATTTAAACGCTGTTGAATAATCTCATCAATGTGCAGTCGTCGTATTTCGTCCAGATACAGTTGACCGAAAAATGGATTAAGGTATTTAAAAATACTGATCTCATTGACCTGGTCTTTGTTCTGGGTTTCCCGCATGAATCGAACAACCGCTTCTTTCCAAAGTAGACGAGGCTTTTCACCTAAGTGATAGACTCGCCAGAGATCGGATTTTAGCTTTGCTTCGTATTCAGAGGCTTGCTGTCTGTCTTCAGTCCCAGTAGAGCGTTGTATTCTTTTTCCATCTGGTGCGATGAATTCAACCCACCAGATAGTGTTTCGTTTGTATATTGACATAAGGATTTTTCTCCCATTTTGTCAACAACTTGCACAACACTCTCGGGATTAGAATATTGTTTTTTGAGGAAGTTGGCAAGGTCTTGTTTAATAAATACCCATTTTCGACCAATCTTAGATGCTGGAATTTTATTCGATTTAGCCAGTCTTCTAATAGTTTCAGGGTTACATTGTAAATATTCACTGGCTTGAAGAAGCGTGAAGATGGTTGTCTCATTAGTCATCATGTAAGCCCTGCCTTGGAATGTTATAGCGCTTAGACTTTTCTTTTGCCTTTTCATTGAGGTAGGTTTCTAAATCACCCTCTTTATAATTCAAGTGATAGCGCTTAGCTTGGGAATAATAACGATTAAAGGCCTCTACAATATTGGTGATCCCTTCTCGAGCCATAAAGGAACTGAATACCCCAATACCACTGACAAATAAATATTGATCGTCGGGAACTCGCTCTTTAGTGACTCGTATGAGAGTTTTTGCGGGTTCAAATGAATAGGCATGACTAATTTCCTCCCATGCAGGGTGAACAGGCCAGCGTGAAGAATTGCTATCTTGAGGGTTTGGAATAACAAGCTGTAACCATTGAGTGGTGGCATAGTGCCAAAGGTCATGTTGCTGATTGAGGAAATCTTGAATAAACACGATGCCTATACTCTGCAAAAACTCTCTTCTGAATTGAAATTCAACCCGCCATACGTCCCTATCACCATCCCAGTTATTTTCTTTCCAAAGCTGAAGAAGGTAATCTTTTCTTGAGGTTTGAATCTCAAGCAATTTGTTATAAATACGTCCAACCACGTCCCCTTTTCCAATAGAAAAACCAGAGTGTTTCTTATTTATCCAGTATGAATTGATAAGATGTGCTTTTGTTCGCCAGTGTTTATCACTCACCTGCTCAAAAGAAAACGGATTAGAGCAGGTGAAATCCAAGCAAATATCTAAACGGCTAATGGTTGGTTTATTTTCCAGTTGACCTAAATGGTTAATAATTTGGGTCAGTTTTTTGATAATGCTCTTTAACGATTGAAATGTAAGTAGTCAGCCCTGAAAAATATATTATCTATTTGAAATATAAGGATTTATCCCTGTTTTTGAGTGACCATAAAGACCAGAAATGTTA
>JAHXIM010000030.1 GCA_025655635.1 gamma proteobacterium symbiont of Lucinoma myriamae
ATTTCAAATAGATAATATGTTTTTCAGGGCTGACTACTTATACTGTCGATTATTACAAATTAGAATAAAAACAATCTGCTTTTTTCAAAGGAACTTTCACTGCATACAGTGTTGATGGAATTAAAAGATGAAGAAAATACCAAACATAGTGATTTTTGATAATGATGAAACTAATGTTTCAGTAATACTTAATGCATTAGAAGAAATTGGCGATTATTTTTGCCAGCACATTTCTTCTCTTTCAAAAATGCACGAGGTATTAAATAAACAGACACACCCTGACCTTATTTTTTGTAATGCTACAATGTAAGGTGTAGACACAAGGACGTTATGTTCTAGTGAGATACATGATATTCCTTGTGTTTTTATATCCGTATTAAAGAAATCAGAAGAGCGCCGTAGCTGCTATTTAGGTGAACAGAATTGTTATATTACAACGCCACTATTGTCAGGAATGATAAAAAATAATGTTGCCAACTTACTATGCATTTAATTGACCTGTAATTTAAAACCATAACCACCAAGGGTGCAACTTAAAATCGTACCCCTTTTTACTTGCCACAATTAAGGCCAGACAAAGGAACACAGAATTTGTGTCCGTAATAATTCGAATATTAGAATTTTTTTATACGAAATATATAGTTTATACTCATAATGGTTAACAAAAAATAGATAAAACAGGATGTCAAAAAAAACAGTATTTAGTTTTAAGGTCGTGTTTTTATCAATTCGTTATAAACCTTAAATATATTTAAATAAATACTGGAGAGTATAAGATGAAAAAATTAATTATTGCTGCTGCAATGGCAGCTTCTGCTGTTTCTATGTCTGCTAATGCATTTTGGGATGACGGAAACAGCAATACTAACTGGGATGGTCGCGACTATAATAACATGAACAACAATGCTTATGGCAGTGGCTATGGCAATGGCTGGGGCGATGGCTCTGGTGATATGGATGCAGATGGTGACTTTGAAGTTACAATAAAAGGCCGCGGCCGCGGACGTGGCAAAGGTAACACTCGTGGTTCTGCTTATGGAAGTGGTCGAGGTAATGGTTATAACAACTGGGACAATCGTATGAATACATATGGTGATCAGCGTTATGATAATAATAACCGTGGCTACGGTGGTTATGGCTATGCTCCATATGGTTATGGTCGTCAAGCACCAGTAGCTCCTCGTGTAGCTCCAGCACCAGTAGCCCCGAACCCACAATCAAAAGCTCGCTTTGAAGCTCATCAAAAACGTATGCAAGAAATGCAAAAGCAGCAGCAAGCTCAAATGAATGCTGCTCGTAAAGCATACGAAGAAAGAATGAAGAAATGGGCTGCCCAAGCTCCAGCACCAGTTGCACCCGCACCAGCTGCTAAATAATCAATTCAGTCGTTAAGACTTTTAAAAACAATCTATCTGGGGTGGGTGTTAACAACCTATCCCTTTTTAGAGAATTATCCATGTGTGAATAAGTGTCAGTATATTTTACAAACTCTATTAAAGTTAAATAATCCAAAAAAATAAATATATAAAAATTAACTACTTATTTATTTGGCATGAAATAAGCAGCATTTATTATTAACTGGAAAGGAGTTAATAAAATGACTTATATCAAACATTTATTAGATGAAGTTGAGCTGGCATTAATTTTAACTACAGTTCTTTTTTTCGTTACTGTTTTAATCATTGTATCGGTAAAAATTATTAGTCTTATTTAATGCTGACTTTGCTTTGAAAAATTGTAAAGGAGTAATTTTACGCCTATTCGGGTGTAAACCTATTTTAGGTGATAAAAATCCACCTATTACTCACAATAGTGAATTTTAACTAAAAAAGTACTATGAATGTTTTGCATATTTGCCAAAACCAGTGATATCAATCAGTACGCATGGCTCATCACCTACAACCCAGGCATTGTGCCCAGTCGGCATGTAGAATGCGTCTCCAGGAACAAGTTCTTTTTCTGATCCATTATCCATTTTCACAACCATTCGTCCTTGTAATATGTAACCTGTGTGAGCAACATGGCAAGATGAAGTTTCAGAGATAGGTTGGACATGCTTATTCCAAATCCACCCTGGTTCGAAACCCTGGGGTCGAAAAAAAGAACAAGAAGGTAATTTACCTTTGGGCGGCTGGGCAAGACTCGATTCAATCAATGCAGGTAAGTGGGAATATGTTCAACCAACTCCTGTAAAAATTTCTGTCGATGCCTTTATGTGGTGACTGTTGAACCTGACTCATTGACCAGGCAGATTTATGATCGCAGGCCGAGGATTATTGCCAACCAAATTTAGTAAATGGAATTATCCTGATGCTTGCTGATAAGACTGAAACTCAGCTTTTATCTGATGATTTCTGATGTTTCCACTTATCATAACAATCTAAGCCACAAAAATAGGCAACATAATCAGTAGCTTCTGCACTTTTTGCTTCAGAAACTGGAATTTTATTGAGGCAAACTTCACAGGCTACTTTTTCAACTTCTGCTGTTTGCTCTTTATCATGTTTACGCATATAACACCCCCAAACGACTGTGCTTCCATGCATCTCTTCTACTAAAACATTAGCAGATAATTTTAGGTTTTGTCAAATGTGAGCTCAAAGCTTTATCAGACAAGATTAATGCTTACAAGTCACACCACTACTCAACTTAAAACAATCCATTGCCAGTTAAGGTAATTGTGCCAATATAAGTGGATGAGTTGTACCTTGACCTTGAAGGGCTAACAGATCGTTGGAAAGCTCCATAATTTCAGTGGTGACTGCCAACAGATCACTTTTGGCCTGCTCAAGCTCTTGCTTTCTGTAACCGGCGTAGAATAATCCGCCTGGAATTATGATGGTAACAATGGCGTCACCGACATTCAGCTTCTTGTTTTCCACTAGATGTTCAAGTTCATGCTGGCGCTGTATATAGACTTCCCTCAGTTTTTCTAAATCCTTTGTTAGCAACACAGGGTCAACTTTCTGTATATCGAATATAAACCCGCCCTGGTTTATTGAACTCCCACTGTTGAGCACTTCTTCAGCGAGGGTTTGTTTATTAATGAACAAGCTGAAAAATACAGCATATAATAAAATCAAGTTACGGCGCGTTCGGTACAATTAAATTCTCCTGTCAGGATAATTCTGTTAGTCCACAAACCAGATTAGCAGGTGGTTATGTTTAAGCATATCTTTTTAAATATGGCAAACGTAGACCTCTACGACTAAAAAAAGTTTCATTTGATTATTAATGACACTAGTAAACTTAAATTATAAGAATATAAAGAATAAATTGAGGAGGATGTAGAAATTATGGACAGGTTAGGGTGTTTCAAAGCTTATATAACCTGAACTCTGTTCAAGAAATAGAGTAAAAGTACGCACTAAGTATTGATATTGCTTGGTTTATGGAAGAAGTGTCTTTGGCATGGATGCCAAAGCCAAGCTTACACGGATGATTTACAGAGTCTTCTGGAATAAATCAAGTTATATCAATACGTTAGTTACTTTGTTATCCAGAGTTCAGGTTATATAGTAGAAAGTAAAAAGGCCCGAAAAACGGACCTTTTAGTACCATACAAAAACTATGGGTTAAACGTATTATTAAATAGTGATATTGAATAGCAAAGCAAAAGCCATGAGACCGATTAAAGCGGCACCTGCTAGAGATAATGTTTTAACAATATTAAGAGTGGTTTGAGTTGTCATTGTAAGCGATCCTTTCTGGATGTATTAAAAAATTATTATTATGTTTTTTTGTATTATTTTTTGTTATTTACAGTCGATATACAAGCGGCACGCATTGCGTCACGCAGATAGCCAAAATAAAAAAAGGCTCTGAGGACAAGGTCTCTCAAAGCCTTACTATGTTTGGCTCCCCAAGCATGATTCGAACATGCGACCAAGTGATTAACAGTCACCTACTCTACCGCTGAGCTATTGGGGAATTGTCTGTTACTCTTAATTTAAGCAACGATGCATATTCTATGCATTTTGATTTTAATGTCAAGAAACATTGTTAATTAATTTAATATTATTTACTGGCAGTAAATAATATCAATGATTTAGCCACAGATTAATGCTCTTCCCCCACCGTTCTTATTATCGATTCGAGCCCTGCCAGAGCGGGAAATAATGATACTTCTTGCCATTTTTTCATCAGAATTATTACATAAGGTAAAGGTGACATTAGAGCTGCCGCGACCATTAGGAAAATACCGAAAATAGTTACTGGACCCTGAGCCCTTATAATCAAAGAAAATAGTATCTGGTAATGCTTGCTGGATATATATAATTGATTCATCTCTGTCTACTTTTTTATTATTATTAGTATCTGCAAAAATAAGCCAGCCGTCAGACCATGAAGTGTCTGTGAAGCATTGTTTGCCATCGATACTTTTACATAGCATTATCTGGTGGTTTGTTTTAATTGCCTCATTGCGTGCAAAATTGAGCTGGGCAAAGATAGTATGTAGTCAGCCCTGAAAAACATATTATCTATTTGAAATGTAAGGAATTATCCCTATTTTTGAGTGACCAGATCGACCAGAAATGTTATAATA
>JAHXIM010000383.1 GCA_025655635.1 gamma proteobacterium symbiont of Lucinoma myriamae
ATTTCAAATAGATAATATGTTTTTCAGGGCTGACTAATTATTTATTCTGTTAAAAATAGCCATTTAACGGGCTGTCATTGTTCATAATGATAGCATATTACCGTTAATGAAATTGACCATATTCTTAATAAATGAAACAAATCGAGACGCTGAAAAGCTAAAACATATAATATAAAAATGAAATGTATAAAAATTAATGCTTAAATTGTAAGTAACCAGTAAAATGTGCCATCAATTAAGAGCATTGAGAAAATAGTGAGCAAACAAACCTTCCCCTGGCAAGATTATCTTGCACCCAAATTCTGGCCTTCATGGCTGGGTCTGGCCGGCATGCGTTTGTTAGTTGTTTTACCCTACAGGTTACAGTTGTTCATTGGTAAAGTTACAGGTCATTTATTCTATCTCATTGCACGCTATCGACGTGAAATTGCACAGACTAATATCGCCTTATGTTTTCCTGAATTATCAACCAAACAGCAAGACAAATTAGTACGTGATCATTTTCATTCTGTCGGTATGAGTTTACCAGAAACAGCCTTATGCTGGTGGGGCAGTGATAAACAACTACAAAAACTACTACATATTGACGGCCTGGAATATTTGCAAACTGAACTCAAAAAAGGACATGGAGCAATTTTACTCAGTGCTCATTACACCACATTAGAAATTAGCGGTGGATTATTATCCCAGCTGCAAAAAATGGCAGTCACTTATCAGGATTTACGCAATCCTTTATTTAATCATGTGATGATTGCTGCCAGAAAAAGAAAATTTGATCCCGCTATATCCCGTCATGATATTCGCTCCATGATCAAAGCACTGAAAAACAATAAAGTCGTGTGGTTTGCCACCGATCAGGATAGTGGCCCTAAAAATTCACTCTTTGTGCCCTTTTTTGGTCAGATTGCCACCACTCAAACGGCATCTTCACGAATGGCAAAAATATCTAAAGCACCAGTACTACCCTTTATTTCAAGACGTTTGAACAATGCCCAGGGTTATCAAATCACGATATTGCCGCCAATAAAGGACTTCCCCGGCGATGATTTGGCTCAGGATGTTATACGAACTAATCTGATTATCGAGGAACAAATTCGTAAAGCACCAGAACAATACCTGTGGATTCATCGTCGTTTTAAAACTCGCCCTGACGGGATGCCTAAACTCTATCGTAAAAAACCAAGAAGAGTAAAAAAGTAATGAAAGAAGACTATTTAAACTCTAGCGAAATTAAACAGCTTCTTGAGTCTAATAATCTGGCTGCATTTGCACAACTATGGGCATTGAAAACACCCTGGTTTGAAGAACCTAATTATCGCAGAAATGGCTGGAGCGGCGTAGTTAAATATGCTCTTGAGGATAACAAAGGAGAAACTATCCAGGTCTTTATCAAGCGTCAGGAAAATCATAACTGCAAAACATTACTGCATCCCGTTACAGGAGTGCCTACTTTCCGGCGTGAATTCATTAATATAAAGCGTCTTAATGATAAACACATCCCCACTTTAACCACATTATATTATGCTGAGCGTAGTATTGAGAATAAAGCTCAGGCTGTTTTAATAACCCTGTCTCTTGAAGGCTATCAAAGCTTAGAAGAATTTTGCGCCAATGATAGCAATAAAGAGCATCCTCAACGTCAGGCAATCATGACCTTAGCCGGGCAAGTCATACGAAAAATGCATGATGCACATTTTCGTCATAATTGCCTTTATCCAAAACACCTGTTTGTAAAAAATGATGAGAAAACTATTGATATAAGATTCATTGATCTCGAAAAACTAAAGTGGCTGCCGTTCTGCTCTCAGATACGCTATAAAGAGTTGTCACAAATTATTCGGCGCAGGACTCCCATGACCAATAACGATATAAAAGCCCTGCTCTCCGGTTATTATCAAGTGGGTAATGTCAATTTAGAGACGAGCACTTTAGCTCAAAAATTAAGTCACTATTTAGATGCTCAAAACAAACAATAATACCTGTCCAGTTCTAGTACAACCCATAAACTTCTATGTGTTTTTTACAAAAAGTGGTACTGGTATGCATTTTTGCTCGTAAATCACCGATATAATTGATTAAAGAAACCAATAGATATTAACAGGGAATGTTGAATTATGCTTAAATTAAATTCTCACGAAGCGAAACTGAATTTTTCAAAAATAATGATTCAAATTGCTAATGGTAAAGAAATTATTATTACCCGAGCAGGTCAGGATTTTGCCAAAATAACACCACTAAAAAAATCACTTTCACATAAAAGGCGGGATGAAATAAAGGCAAAATAAACCCTGCGTTCTTTACTAGAGTTGCACTAAATAACTGTCCCTTATTCGTATATACGAAGCATCAGAAACTGTCATTTATTATTTGGTGATTTTATGCCAATATGAGCCCAATAATGAATGACAGGTTTTGATGCTAATAGTAAATGAATAATGCTCACGTGTTGGAACTTATTTAAAGTAAATTTTGCAGCATTCCTGGTTCACCATGCCAATAACCATTGCAGTTATCTTTGATGGTATAAGGTTCCGTATCCTCTATATTCTGTATCTTTTTGTAATAAGAGTTAACCACCTCCAATGTTTGCTTTGAACGAGGACTAATGCGAACAATATCGACACCTATTTCCTGCATTTCCTCTAATTCATTATAGAGATCATAGCGTAAACCCGACAATGTCTGGATACCATTAAGTGTAAATAAACTTTGATCTTCCTGACTTTTTACCTGTAGTCCATCAGGATAATCAATACATTTCAGATCACATTGATCTTTAGGAAGATTATGAGCACGCGCAGTAAAACAACGTGCGGATAGTGCCAGCGGCATATGACCATAACTAAACACTTCTGTTTCTATCTTATCTTTGATACCCATGTCATCCAGATCAGATAAAATCCCCATAAGTGTCTTTTTTGATAGTTCAACAGGCATGACCCAGCGTTGCAGGCCCTGTTTATGCATAATGGCTAAAGTCTGAGCATTGTAAATGTTAATAGTTGGCCCTGTGGTAAAGGGAATTTTATTTTCTGATAATAATTGCACAGCTGCCATATCATTCGCTTCTACTGTAAAATCACCATTATCGCAATAACGTCGGAGTGTTTTTAATTCGGATTCTGCTTCGATAAGCGACAATGTTGATAAAACAACTTCTTTCTTGTTACTTGCCAAAGTTTTTGCCAACTCCAGCCACTGTTCAAAGCCTAGTGAACGACGTTTGGAGCACACAGTTTCACCTAGATAGATAATATCCACAGGAGCTTCAATCATGCTCTGATAAAAATTTCAATATCATACATTGACCAGAAATAGAGTAATGGGCCAAGTGATAGTTTCATAAGCACTCCAGGAATAAAAAAAATGCCATCAATTTATTGCCATGGACGACTATAGGCGCCCAGTGTGGTTTGTGAACCTTCAGACACTTTATTTAAAGCTGCCGACCACTGCGGCTGAGGCTTATAATTATCCGGATCAGCATAGTAGTGATCAATTGCCTGACGCCAGACCTGAGTCACTTGTTGTGTATAGGCAGGGCTGCGCTGACGCCCTTCAATTTTAATGGCCTTAATACCAATTTTATCCAGTTCAGGCAAAATCTCGATAGTATTTAAACTGGTCGGTTCTTCAAGCACATGGAAAGTGTTTTTGCCTATAGTAAAACGACCTTTGCAAATCGTTGGATAACCCGCATTTTCATTATCATCATAACGGTCAATGAGTACATTATTTAAACGTGATTCCAGCCCCTGGGGTGTTTTTTCCCAACGAACCGATTTAGCCGGTGAGCAGGCACCACAGGTATTGGGAGATTCACCCGTCACATAAGAAGACAGATGGCAACGTCCTTCTGCCATAATGCAGAGACTACCAAAACCAAAGACTTCCAGCTCAACTGGTGATTGTGTCGCCAGATGAGCCACTTGTGAAACAGATAATACACGCGGTAAGACGGCTCTTTTGATGCCGAAATTTTGTTGATAATATTTTAATGATTCATAACTAGTCGCTGATCCCTGCACGGATAAATGACGGTTCATCTGCGGGTGTTTATTGGCAGCATAATCAAGAATTCCTATATCAGCCATAATCAAAGCATCTACCCCCAAATCTGCTGCTGTATCAACAGCCTTTTGCCAGCGTGACCAGCCATCAGGCTGCGGGTAAGTATTGATAGCAACAAATACTTTTGTACCTCGTTGATGCGCATATTCAATCGCTTTGGGCAGATTTTTTTCATTAAAATTCAAGCCGGCAAAATGACGTGCATTGGTATCATCTTTAAAACCAATATAAACGGCATCTGCACCATTATTAACGGCTTCTTTTAGTGCTGGAAAATTACCCGCAGGGCAAACAAGTTCTATCATAATTTTTAATGTTGGCTGAATATCCAGGAGCCTGTCCGAGAATAGAACGCCTACTGCGGAAAAGCTGATTTTGGCCAGATATACCCGTGATCAATGAAAGTGCTTGATTTTTATATAAATAGGGATCAAGATTAGCACATGACGCAACTAACCCTAACAGCCCCTCA
>JAHXIM010000314.1 GCA_025655635.1 gamma proteobacterium symbiont of Lucinoma myriamae
CTCCAGCCTAGAGAAAAACAGTTCAATTATGAGAAGTTTGGTGCTGGATATTATGTCGTTGCATGGGCTACTGCGTTTTTTAGGATTATAATCAATTGGCTTCAGATGTAGACTGAAGCTGCAAAATAGTAATAATAATTGAATGATTTTTTTCATTTAGTTAATTAGATGAAAGTGTATATAAAGTTAATATCGAGGCCAATGTGCAGCAGCAAAAAGAACAAATACAAGTTGATACGATTATCCATGCCCTTTGGATTATTCCTGTAGAGCCTGATGAAACCGTTTATGAGCATTATTCTCTGGTGATCCAGCATGGCAAAATTCTGGATATTTTACCGAGTAAACGGTGTCAAAAAAAATACACAGGTCATACAGTACATAATTTACAAACACATGCACTTATCCCCGGCTTTATTAATACTCATACTCATGCATCGATGAGTCTGATGCGTGGAATGGCTGATGATTTGCCGCTAATGGAATGGCTGTCAGAGCATATCTGGCCGGCAGAAGCAAAGCATGTTAATTATCAATTTGTAAAAGATGGTACCGACCTCGCTATTGCGGAAATGATCTGTAGTGGAACAACCACATTTAATGATATGTATTTCTTCCCTGATGCGGCAGCCAAATCAGCAGATAAAGCAGGAATTCGCGCATCTATCGGGCTGATTATGTTAGATTTTCCCTCTGCCTGGGCGAAAGACAGCGATGACTATCTTCATAAGGGCTTACAATTACATGAACAATATCGCCATCATCCACTCATTTCCACAGCCTTTGCCCCTCATGCACCCTATACAGTTTCTAATGAGCCGTTGATAAAAATACAAACCTATGCTGAGAAATTAGATATCCCCATTCATATTCATCTACATGAAACGCAGGATGAAGTTACTCAGGCTGTAGCAAATAACGGCATGCGCCCTATTAATCGTCTGGAAAAACTTGGCTTACTATCCCCACTCCTGATGGCTGTACACATGACGCAGTTAAACGATGATGAGATATCATTATTAAAGCGTCATGGTGTGAATATTGTCCATTGTCCCGAGTCCAATCTTAAATTAGCCAGCGGCTTTTGTCCTGTGGGAAAATTAAGCGCAAAAAAAATCAATATTGCATTAGGCACTGATGGTGCCGCCAGCAATAATGATCTGGATATGCTCAGTGAAATGCGTACTGCAGCTCTGCTTGCTAAAGGCGTTGCCGGTGATGCCTCAGTTATTCCAGCCCATACTGCTTTGAAAATGGCCACTCTCAATGGTGCTATTGCACTTGGTCTTGACACGATTACCGGTTCTTTAACACCCGGTAAGGCAGCAGATATTTGCGCTATTGATTTGCACAGGCTTGAAACACAGCCTGTTTATCATCCTGTTTCCCAGATTGTGTATTCTTCTGCTCGAGATCAAGTCACTGATGTCTGGGTTCAAGGTAAACATTTACTTAATAATCGTCAATTAACCACCCTTAATGTTGAACAGATCACACAAAATGCGATTGAATGGGGCAATAAAATACATAATGATGGTAAATAATAGGATTTAAGCTATGACATTTATTGTATAATCGCACACACTCAGGATATTGTTTACAAAAAGCTCTAACAGTTCAGGAACTAAAATGACTAATACACAAAATCGTGTACAAGAAGAACAGTTTGCCAATGTTGATCCCCAGGAAATTGCAAAATTCGAAGCTATGTCAACACGCTGGTGGGATAAAGAAGGCGAATTTAAACCTTTACATGACTTAAATCCTGCTCGTCTGGAATATATCTCAAAAAGAGCTAATGGTCTTGCTGGAAAAAAAGTGCTGGATGTCGGCTGCGGCGGCGGTATTTTATCTGAAAGTATGGCTCATGAAGGCGCTGAAGTCACCGGAATTGATATGGGTGATGCCAACCTGACTATTGCCAAAATGCATTTATATGAATCGGGTGAAAAAGTCTCTTATCAAAAAATAACCGCTGAAGAACTGGCCGCAAAAGAAGCTGGAAATTACGATATTGTCACCTGTATGGAAATGCTTGAACATGTTCCAGATCCCGGCTCTATTATTCTATCCTGTCAGCAATTAGTAAAACCTGATGGTCATGTGTTTTTTTCAACCGTTAATCGTAATGCAAAATCTTATGCCATGGCAATTATCGGCGCAGAATACATTATGAAATTATTACCTAAAGGCACTCATGATTTCAAAAAATTTATTCGTCCTGCCGAGCTTGATCAATGGATCCGGGCAGCTGATTTAAAAACACAACATATCTCTGGAATGACTTATAACCCTCTAACAGGCCATTGCGTACTCAGTGGTGATGTTGATATTAATTATTTAGTTCATGCCCGCCATATTGATACACTTTAAGAAACTAACTCATAAAAGAAAACTATACAGAAACAACCAATATGATTAAAGCCGTTCTTTTTGATCTTGATGGCACCTTTGCTGATACTGCACCTGATTTAGCTGCGGCATTAAATCAGGTTTTACAAGAAGAAGGTAAAGCTCCTTTGGACTTTGACATGATACGTCCTGTGGTTTCACATGGTGGTATTGCACTAATTAGACTCGGCTTTAATTTCAGCGATCAAGAAGTTAATGAGCAACATAATGATTTTGAAAGACTCAGACAAAGATTATTAGATATTTACCTTAATAACATAAGCAATGAAACTACCGTATTTGATGGTATTGAAGCACTATTAACAAAGCTTGAAGCTAACAACATTGCCTGGGGTATCGTCACTAACAAACCTGGCTGGTTGACTGACCCCTTAATGGAGCAAATGGGCTACACCCAACGAGCGGCTACTATTATTAGCGGTGATACAACTAAAGAAAGAAAGCCACATCCTGGACCATTAATTTATGCCTGTCAGCAAATCAACTGTCTGCCATCAGAATGTCTCTATGTCGGTGATGCTGAACGGGATATTATTGCTGGAAATGCGGCGGGTATGACAACTCTGACGGCTTTATTTGGTTATATAGAAGCCCATGACCAACCTGAAAGCTGGGGTGCTGATGCAATGATTAAACACCCGGAAGAAATTGAAAGTTTTCTATAAATATTGAATAAAAATCAATCTGTTAAAACAATAAGCTTAGAATACTTCGTCAACTGCTTTTTTTGAGTCATTGTAGATTTCTTTACTCTTTTTACTTACGTTTTCCTGTATTTCATCAAGTTGTTTATTAAGTTCCTTCATCGTACTCTTTTCAGCAAATGGGTTTGCCGTGATGGGCTGATTCTTTCCCAGATTAACACCGACCCATAATCCCATTATGCCGCCAATTAATAATCCCAATAATAAATCCTTCAAGTTAACAGTACCTCAAATAATACAAACCATATAATTTAATAGAAGTTTAAGTAGAAAAACCACTTTAACAACATAGTTATTTCAAAGAGTTTGAAGTATATTACATATTAGTTAAGGAAGTGTATCTAATTCTTTATTTTTTCCAATAAAATTGACAAAAAATGTTAAGCTCAGAACAAAAAAAACAAGATTCCTACCAACACTGTATGGCTATCGCCCAAAGTCACTACGAAAATTTCCCAGTTGCTTCTAAGTTACTTAATAAACAGTTACGTTTACCTGTCAGTGCAGTATATGCTTTTGCTCGAAGTGCGGATGATTTTGCAGATGAAGGTGAGCTATCCAAAGAAGAAAGGCTTTCCTTCTTAGAAGAATACAATAATGAACTGAATGCTATCGCCCAACAATTGACCATATGGTCAGCTGACAAGCAGCAAGCTTTTTATCATAACAGTGGAAATAAAATATTTATTGCATTAGCTGATGTCATCCACCAATTTAAAATACCCATCAATTTATTTTATGATCTGCTTAAAGCATTTAAGCAGGATGTCATAACCACACGATATGATAATTTTAATGACATACTGGCCTATTGTCAGTTAAGCGCCAATCCAGTCGGGCGTATACTTTTATATTTGAATAATAGCACCAGTGATGAAAACCTCTCCTATTCTGATGCCATCTGTACAGGTTTACAATTGATAAATTTTTATCAGGATATCGCACAGGATATTGATGAAAATGATCGCCTCTACCTGCCGCTTGATGAAATGAAACAATTAGCTGTATCAGAAAATGACATTAAAGCTCACCTGAACAATAATCAAACTCAGGCATTATTTAAACAACAGCTTTCCCGTACTCAAAACCTCTATCAGTCAGGTATGCCGCTTTGTTTTAATCTAACTGGCCGCTTTGCTTTAGAGATCAGTATGATTTATATGGGAGGCAAACTTATTTTGAATAAATTAGAGGCAAATACTGAGACAATTTATCTGCGCCCCAGACTCACTCGCTTTGATAAACTCAAGCTTATCTGGCAAGGACTATTTTTAAAGTATTATTTCTCTGATAATTAATCACTTGCCTTTGATTCAATCGGGTAGCCACAGGTTTCTCTCCTACAGCCCCCACACCACCCATCATGCGGGTCCGCAATGGGCGGTTCACTAACCGTAATGAA
>JAHXIM010000516.1 GCA_025655635.1 gamma proteobacterium symbiont of Lucinoma myriamae
TGCCCATGACGGGCGTACACAATAAAATTACAATTAATGTTGTACGATAATCTATCGATTCATGATGATTATCTTTTTTCAGGATCGACTATTTATAAGTCTAATAATTTGAGGTATAGTCGAGTATCCCTTATTTTTTAATAATTAACCTTTAACATACAATTGATGATACGAATATTACTATGAAAAAAACAGATACCAATTTTCAACCCTGGGAAAAGACCTTTAATAAAGTTGTCACCCCTTTTGAAGAATTTATCCATGAAGAAACCACCTCTGGACTGATTTTAATGGTCAGTGCTATTTTAGCCATGATCTTTGCCAATAGTTTCCTGGCTCATCATTATGAACATATTCTACATACTGAACTGGCCATCACTATTGGCGGCAGTGAACTAAGATATACTCTGCATCATTGGATCAATGACGGCTTGATGGCTTTTTTCTTTCTGGTGGTGGGTTTAGAAATAAAACGTGAAGTTATAGTGGGTGAATTATCTGATCCTAAAGCTGCTATGATGCCCATTATCGCCGCTATTGGCGGCATGCTCGTGCCTGCAATATTATTCTATTTTATCAATAGTAATACTGATGCATCTATCGGCTGGGGTATTCCCATGGCAACCGATATCGCCTTTGCCGTTGGAGTTCTCGTACTACTGGGTTCCCGGGTACCAAAAACAGTACTCACGTTTTTAGTTGGTTTAGCTATTGTTGATGATCTGGGTGCCGTAGTAGTTATCGCATTATTTTATACCGAACAAATATTTGTTAACTGGCTGGTCCTGGCTTTTGTCACTCTTGTTATTCTGATTGTTTTTAACCGTATGGGGATCAGAAAACCATTACCTTATTTTATTATCGGCACAATCATGTGGTTTGCTATGCTGCAATCTGGTATTCATGCCACATTAGCCGGTGTTTTAGTTGCTCTCACAATACCGGTTAAACCCAAATTTGATCACAAATTATTTGTTAATCATATGAGTGATATACTTAATGCCTTAAAAACCACACAGAATAAAAACACCGACAATAAAGACATTTGTATTATTCATGACAATGAATCACGTGCGATGCTGCAAACTCTGGAAAATGGTGTACATTCCGTGGAATCCCCTCTGCAGCGTTTAGAACATGCCATGCATATGCCTGTTGCATTTATTATTATTCCTCTTTTTGCCTTAGCTAATGCCGGTATTCCTGTTGATGTCAGCGCCTTAGGGCAGACACTGACTCACCCTGTCGCTATGGGTGTTATGGCGGGCTTAATTTTAGGTAAATTAATTGGGATTGCAGGCATCACCTGGCTAGCCGTTAAATCAGGCTTAGGAAAGTTACCCGAAGGTATGACAAGTTATCATTTAATCGGCGTGGGATTTTTAGCCGGCATCGGTTTTACCATGTCCATTTTTATTGCTGAACTGGGTTTTTCCGGTAATGCAGAATATCTGCTTATGGCCAAAACCGGTGTTTTATTTGCATCTATTATTGCCGGAACCTGTGGTTATCTCTGGTTACGAATCACTGCAGGAAAAAAATAACACATTCTTAGGATCTTGAAAAAAGATGTTTATGCTACTCAAGGTGGCGGGCAGGTGTGCCCGCTAAAACTTATTCAAAAAAGTGCTGGTTACTCAGCGTGTATAGCTAAATAATGCTTGTTAAACCTATGGGCACTTATTTTCTTTTGCTAAAAAAGTGAATTTACGCGCCAGAGCTGTAGCCACTGCATTACAACACGGTTTAGTCAATTCATAAGAAATAACTGACATAATCTACCATCAGTCTGCGTTATACTAAATTAGTGTTCCAACACGTGAGCATTATTCATTTACAGTTCGCATCAGAACCTGCCATATATTATATTTCAAAGAAAAAAATTAAAACTTTTTTGAAATGACACTATTAATAAATAAGATGGTCATTATTATGTTAATAAAAAATTCATTCTATTGCTTTTCATTGCTCCAGAGCGGCTCAAGGAGCCATATCTTTATAATTTTCACTCTGTTGCTCAGCTTTTATTCGCCTCTTTATGCGCAAGAAGATGATGATCTTCTGATATTTAATGATCAAGCAGATTTATTGGATGAGCCTTTTCCAGTTGTTCTGACAGCTTCTCGTTTAAAACAACACAAATCCCGCGCCCCAACTTCCATGACAGTTATTGATAAAGAAATGATTGTCGCTTCAGGCATACGAGAGATTTCAGAATTATTTCGTCTGGTGCCGGGTATGAAAGTCAGTCAGGTTTCAGGACATCAATCTACTGTTTCATATCATGATATTGCTACTGATATATCAAGGCGACTACAGGTTCTGATTGATGGCCGTTCTGTTTATAAACCGGCTCTGGCTGAAGTCAGCTGGACAAATTTACCCATTACTATAGAAGATATTCAGCGCATTGAGGTGGTTCGTTCACCCAATGCCGCCAGTTATGGTGCTAATTCGTTTCTTGGTGTCATTAACATTATTACTGAACATCCAGATGATGTTTCAGGTACTCAGGTGAGTTATACCAACGGCGATACCAATATTAAAGATGGTTTTCTTCGTCATTCACAAAGAGATGGTGATTTTTCATGGCGAGTTAGTCTGAAACAGCGGAATGATACTGGCTTTGATACATCTAAAAGACCCGGTAAGCCTGAAACTAAGTGTCATGATAGTAAATCCGTTGATGTTGTCAATTTGCGTGGTGTCTATGATCTGAATTCAAATGACTATCTGGATGTAAGTCTGGGCTACAGCAATGCTAAAAAGCAGGGTGAGCAAGAAGTAAAGCCCCCTGAAAAATATGATGATATTAATACTGAAGAATTTTATACACACGTCTTATGGCATCATGGATTTAATGCCTCTCATGCTTTGGAGACTCAATTTAATTATACTTCGTGGAATGATAGAAATGACTGGACAACAGGCTGCACTGATCCGATTTTTTTGGGTTCTGCGTTTTGTGCAAAGATAAATCATGATCTAAAACAAGAACGTATGGACCTGCAGATACAGGATACTTATGAAGTAAATGACTCACTTCGTTTTGTTGCGGGCGGCTCTGTGGATGTAGAGCGAGCAGAGTCTGAAACCTTTTTAGGCGGCCGGGTTTATAATCATCGGCAGCGCTTATTTACCAACATAGAATGGCAGCTTATGCCGGACTGGTTAGTCAACACGGGGATTTTAGTTGAAAATGATTCAATTGTGGATGTTTCTGTTGAACCTAGAATCGCCATAAACTATCAATTCAAAGCACATCATGTTTTTCGCTATACCTGGTCAAAAGCAACCCGTACCCCTGACTTATTTGAGCACGATGGTAAATGGAATTATACGCTTAGCGAAAAAGAATTTGTCCCAAACAATCCATTTCTTAACGTTAACTTAATACCACCTTTTCCAACATTAACACCATCAGATGATGCTCATGAAGAAAAAATAACCAGCCAGGAGATTGCTTATATCGGTTCTTTTCCTGAGCATCATTTAAATATTGATATGAAAATCTATCGTGATGCCATGAGAGATTTGATTTATGAGAGATTACATTATAATGATGGGATTTTTATTATTAACAATTCAACCGATTTAAATCTGACCGGATTTGAAGTCAGTGCTGATTATAGTCCGCTTAAATCCGTACGGCTTATTGCTTCCTATGGCTATTCTCACATCCATGTTTTGCACGGAGAAGATAAAGACATAATTGAAGATTCTGTGCCCGATCACACGGCGAGCCTGATGGGGATATTTAAATTACCGGATAACTGGCAATTAAGCAGCACTTATTACTATGCAGATACAACAACTGGTTATGATGAACCAGGGAAGTGGAAAAGAATTGATTTTAGAATAGCAAAGCAAATAAAACTCACAGATAAGAATCATGTAGTGATTTCTGCCGTTGTGCAGCACCGACTGGATAATGATCCGGATTTCAGGGAAGAGAACCATTATGATAGCGATAATAAAATATATGCAAGCATTGGTCTGAGCTTCTAATGAAACCGAACGATTTCATATCATTCACGCTGAACAAAGTATCATTGTCTTTGATGCTGAAGATGATACTGATGCTATTATTTTGTCAGCCGGTTTATGCAATCGATAAGGTTAATATTCTTTATAATGAAAGTAATATTTCCTCTCGTTTATTCAAAAAGCAGTTGATAAAAACACTGCTATCCTATGATGTTAATTATTCCATTTCTGATTTGGATCGTGCGACTGATATATATTCTGATGAATATCAAAGTAACAATGCAATTTTTATTACTATAGGCGGTAAAGCCTTACAAACGGCCTGGAAGAAATTTAGCAATAAAAAAATATTCAGTTTACTTGTGAGTCAGGAAAAAATTAAAAAAATTACTGGCTCATCTCTCCATGCGAATCAGCTGTATGGATTGTATCTGGAATCGGGTAGCCACAGGTTTCTCTCCTACAGCCCCCACACCACCCATTTCTCTTTAAGAGAAACGAGTCCTAAATCCTTCAGGTATTTA
>JAHXIM010000469.1 GCA_025655635.1 gamma proteobacterium symbiont of Lucinoma myriamae
TAACAATTTGATCAGGAACAATAAAATTACAATTAATGTTGTACGATAATCTATCGATTCATGATGATTATCTTTTTTTAGGATCGACTAATTAGTCTCTATTTTTGTAAAAAACCCTTTTATTTACAGTGACTCTAAGTAGAAGAAAGAGTAAAATACTCTGTTTTGTTCAATCTAATAAGGCTTGGTTATACTGAATGGATAAATTATTCATTAGTGGCGGTAATCGTCTGGAAGGTGAGATTCGTATTTCCGGCGCTAAAAATGCAGCATTACCCATTATTATGGGCTGTTTATTAGCCGATGATGCAACTACCATAGGCAATGTGCCGCACTTACACGATATTACAACAACACTGGATCTCCTGGGACGCATGGGTGTGTCTATTACGGTTGATGAAAATCTTGATGTTGAAGTTGATACGCGTACCATTGATAAATATGTAGCGCCTTACGAACTGGTTAAAACCATGCGCGCTTCTATCCTGGTACTGGGACCTCTGGTTGCCCATTATGGTGAAGCAGAAGTTTCTTTGCCGGGTGGTTGTGCTATTGGTTCTCGCCCTGTGGATCAGCATATTAAGGGCTTAAAAGCCATGGGTGCTGATATTAAAGTTGAGAATGGTTACATTCGAGCCACAGCCAAACGCCTTAAGGGTGCAAAAATTGTCATGGATATCGTGACTGTAACAGGTACTGAAAACCTGCTTATGGCGGCTACTTTGGCAGATGGTATTACCATTCTTGAAAATGCAGCTCGGGAACCTGAAGTGGTTGATCTGGCGGTATTTTTGAACTCTATGGGAGCAAAGATCACTGGCGCGGGAACTGATACGATCACCATTGAAGGTGTTGAAAAATTATCGGGCACAAAACACAATGTGATGCCTGATAGAATTGAAACCGGCACTTATCTGGTGGCGGCAGCCGTGACCGGAGGCAAAATCAAGCTAAAAGATACCTGTCCTGATTATCTTGATGCGGTATTAGAAAAGTTATCCGATGCAGGCGCTGAAATTAACACGGGTGATGATTGGATTACGCTGGATATGAAAGGTCAGCGGCCTGCATCTATTGATATTCGAACAGCACCTTATCCGGCATTTCCAACAGATATGCAGGCCCAGTTCTGCGTACTCAATGCCATCGCTGATTCTGCAGGCTCGGTTGTTGAAACTGTATTTGAGAACCGTTTTATGCATATTTTAGAATTGCAGAGAATGGGTGCTGACATCAATTTGCAAGGCAACACCGCTATCATTAAAGGTGTCGATACATTGACAGCTGCACCGGTTATGGCAACTGATTTACGTGCCTCCGCCAGCCTGGTTATTGCCGGACTGATAGCTGAAGGTGAAACTGAAGTGGAGCGTATTTATCATATTGATCGGGGTTATGAATGTATTGAAGAAAAGCTTCTGCAGTTAGGTGCTTCAATTCGTCGTGTACCGGGTTAATGGGCCCGCTGTAAACAAAGCATAAATAAAGCATTAAGAAAAGAGACTAAAGAATGAGTGATACCCTGACGATAGCGCTATCCAAAGGACGAATTTTTAAAGAAACATTGCCTTTGCTTGCTCACGCCGATATTTATCCTGTCGATGATCCGGATAAAAGTCGCAAGCTTATCCTTGATACCAACCATGATAATATCAAATTAGTTATTATTCGTGCCACCGACGTACCGACTTATGTGCAATACGGTGCTGCTGATGTGGGTGTTGCAGGTAAAGATGTGCTAATGGAACATGGTGGTGACGGCCTTTATGAACCACTGGATCTGCATATTGCTAAATGTCGTTTAATGACCGCGGGCCCGGTTGACGATAAGCCGATCACTGGACGCCTACGTGTTGCTACTAAATTTGTGAATACGGCAAAACGCTTTTATGCTGAAAAAGGCATTCAGGTCGAAGTCATTAAACTTTATGGTTCGATGGAATTAGCTCCTCTTGTTGGCCTGGCTGATCGTATTGTTGATGTGGTGGACACGGGTAATACGCTCAAAGCCAATGGCCTGGAACCCATGGAACATATTGCCGATATCAGCTCACGTCTGATCGTAAATAAGGCGTCGATGAAAATGAAGCATCAGCGCGTTAAATTATTAATTGATCGTATTGCAGAAGCAGTGAATCAATAATTACCATCAAATTAAAATTTAATTTTAAGCCTATCTAGAGCTAATTCACCGGAGTTTATCATGCTTGACATTAATCGTCTTCAAATCAGTGACACCAATTTCTGGTCACAAATGAAAGACCTATTGGCCTGGGATAATGTCTCAGATGATTCCGTACAATCAACGGTCAGACAAATTCTAAAAGATGTGCGCAGAGAAGGTGATAAGGCACTGGTTGATTACACCAATAAGTTTGATCGTATGACTGCGGCCGATATGTCAGTGCTGTCTATTCCAACGGAACGTCTGCAGCAGGCACTGGATGGTTTACCGGATGAGCAGCGTCATGCCCTGGAAGTATCTGCAGAGCGTGTCAGACGCTATCATGAAAAACAAAAAATGGAATCATGGTCTTATACCGACGAAGACGGCACGCTATTAGGCCAGCAAGTGACCGCTTTAGACCGGGTCGGACTGTATGTTCCAGGTGGTCAGGCGGCATATCCATCTTCTGTATTAATGAATGCTATTCCTGCAAAAGTGGCCGGTGTTAAAGAATTGATTATGGTGGTGCCGACTCCAGACGGGCAGGTGAACGAATTAGTGTTTGCTGCTGCTGCGATTACCGGTGTTGATCAAGTCTTTTCTGTGGGTGGTGCTCAGGCGGTTGCTGCTCTGGCTTATGGTACAGAATCTGTTCCACAGGTGGATAAAATTGTTGGTCCGGGCAATATTTATGTGGCGACTGCCAAAGGTATGGTTTTTGGTACTGTCGGTATTGATATGATTGCCGGTCCATCAGAAATTCTGGTGATTTGTGACGGCAAAACCGATCCTGACTGGATTGCTATGGATCTGTTTTCACAGGCGGAACATGATGAAGATGCTCAGCCTATCCTGATATCACCTGATGCTGAATTTTTAGACAAGGTTCAGGCTTCAATTGAGCGTTTATTAGTTGATATGGAACGCAAAAACATTATTGAAGTGTCTCTTAATGACCGGGCAGCCCTGATTCATGTTAATGATATGGATGAAGCCATTGAAGTGTGCAACTATATTGCGCCGGAACATTTAGAACTTTCGGTTGATGATCCTCAGTCTATGCTGCCGAAAATACGCCATGCCGGTGCCATTTTTATGGGACGTTATACAGCAGAAGCTGTGGGTGATTATTGTGCCGGACCTAATCATGTTCTGCCTACCTCAAGAACTGCTCGTTTTAGCTCTGCTCTGGGGGTATATGATTTTCAAAAACGTTCCAGTTTGATTATGTGTTCTGAGGATAGTGCTTCTGAGCTGGGAAAAATAGCTTCTGTAATAGCTCGTGGTGAAGGGCTTATTGCCCATGCACGCAGTGCTGAATATCGTATAAAAACATCTGATTAATGTGCGCCTGAAACTAAAAACGGAGCCAATAGACAGATGAGTGACATAGTTAAACGTGATATGGTCAAGCGATGGATCAGAGATGATATCAGAGAATTATCAGCCTATCATGTGCCTGATCCGGGAAAAATGATAAAACTGGATGCCATGGAAAATCCCTATCTATGGCCCGATGAAATGAAACAGCAATGGCTCTCTCAGTTAGCCGATATTCCAGTTAACCGTTACCCTGATCCTTCGGCAGCAAAACTCACTAAACGATTAGAACAGGTGATGAATGTCCCAGAAGGGATGCGTTCTATTTTAGGTAATGGCTCTGACGAACTGATACAAATTATCTGTATGGCGCTAGCAAAGCCTGACAGTGTGGTTATGGCAGCTGAACCCACTTTTGTGATGTACCAGATGATTGCCCGCTTCACCAATATGAAGTATCAGGGCATTCCTCTTGATAGTGAGTTTCAGCTTGATATGGAGGCTATGCTTGAAGCGATAGAAACGCATCAGCCTGCGGTTATTTTTTTAGCTTATCCCAACAATCCCACGGGTAACCTGTTTTCACAGCAGGATGTAAAAACAATCATTGAGATGGCGCCGGGACTAGTGGTTGTGGATGAGGCTTATCATGCTTTTGCCGGCCATAGCTTTATGCCAATGTTATCTGACTATGATAATCTTGTGGTTATGCGGACGGTTTCCAAAATGGGGCTGGCGGGTCTTCGACTTGGTATTCTCAGTGGGCCTGATGAGTGGCTCAGTGAGTTTGATAAAGTGAGACTGCCTTATAATATCAATGTACTGACACAATTTAGTGCAGAGTTTGCACTTGAGCAGCAAACTGATCAGATCTGTGCCGATAGAGAAATCTTAAAAGAAGCCATGACAGGCTTAAAAAATCATCAGTGTTCCCCTTTTAACTCAACCTCGGAACTAATCGGTTCATGAGAGCACTCATAAGGTTCGCCAAAGACTTACCTGTC
>JAHXIM010000139.1 GCA_025655635.1 gamma proteobacterium symbiont of Lucinoma myriamae
CTTGAGTTATGCCTTAATCAAGTTGGAATGACGCATCTACAAGCACCTTTTTAAAACACTGTTGATTTAAAGGGGAACACTGATGATCATGAGTAAAGATCATAATGTCTTGTTTCGTAATGTACCCGCAACAATTGATTTAGCGTTGTCACTGACAGAAAAAGATGAGAAAGCAGAGCGCTATGAGTTAATGAAGCAGTTTGGCTTAAAAACTGAGTTGGATGCCGTATATAAGAAGGCTGAACTTATCCGTGAACAGCGATTAAGTTTTAGTGAGGTATCCTAAGATGAAAAATCAATTGATAGAAAATTTAGTAATATTTAGCATGCTCTTTTTTTTACTACAACTTGCTGTTGTTAGCGCAATGGCACAATCACAAGAACTAAATGTGGTGCGGCCTGAAAAAATCTGGATATTTGATAATAATGAGAAGCCTGTTAATTCAGAACAACTGTCTCAGAATCATCCTGTTCAGCATTTTAATTTAGATCAGACAAGTCAATTTGAACAGCAATTTAGTCTGGGATTATCAGGTTCATCTCAAGTTGCAGCAGCTCAGGCATTAAAAAGAATACAGAGCTTAACGGCATTTCAAAAGGATCAGATGAGGCAATCCTATACGGGCATTGTGACTGCATTTCAAATGGGGGTACGTCAGCTGCCTGCGATTGTCTTTGAGTATAAAGGAAAGCAGTTTGTGGTGTATGGACAGCAACAGGCAACAAAAGCCTTACAGGAGTTTCAGCAATGGCAAGACAATCGACTGGAAAAATAATCATTAGTACGTTCTGTGCAATGCTAATTTTAGTGCAGAGCAATTTCAGCTGGTCAAAAACAATCAGTAGTTCAAGGATTGTCAGTCAAACACTCAAGGCTATGAGTTGTTTAAAATATAATCCGGTTGCTGGTATCTGTTTTTGGCTCGTGTGCGGTGCACATGGTTGTAAAATTAAAACATCGGTTAAGGTAAAGCACTGGAATCCTGATGTAGTGGTCAGCAGTTATACCACGACTGGAAAATCAACCTGGAAGAATACTCGTTCTTATTCCACTGGTTCAACATCAAAACTAGGGGCGGGAGATGATACTAATTCACAGCGCAGCTCAAAACGTCAACATAGTGCAACCACTTTTCGAGAAGTGGATGCCGTAGGCAATCCTGCATTGGCTGCCATGTGGCTGCTCTCTGGTACCGGCTATATGTGTCCATCTGTAACGTATCCCTATGTCCCTCATTTCTTGTCATCAAAACTGGACTTTATCAATTGGCGTTTTGCATCCATTGAAATGATTTATCCAGCTTCTTTGGTACCGGGTATGCGTGAAATAGGTTCCTGGCCAATGAACACCTGGGGTGCGGTTTATCCCAGAACGGGGTTTGTCACATCAAACGAAGGACCTAAAGCATCAGCAGTAGCAGCGCAGCGAGTGGGGGATATTATTACACGAAACGGACAACCGCATATCTATTATCCATTGGGTAGAAACTGTTCTAAAGGAAGAATGAAATGCTGGGCACCAGGACCATTAAAAGAAATGGATGCTACGTCGGGTAAATGGCAGATGTTAGCACCTAAAGCAGAAAATTCCTGCAAAATTTTTGGACAAAATGATGTGACAAAACTGCAATCATGGGCTGATAACAAGTGGGATCAGGATCATGACTTTGCCTGGAATCTCTGGCGTGAATATTCTTGCTGTAAACGCAAGGGTCACTTCTTATTTTCAATTGATTTTTAAGTTTAACAAGGAAGGTAAATGAAAAAAAAGTACATTATAAAGCAAATGCTTGTTGTATTAATTTGTGTTTTGAATCTAGCCGGATTAGCTCATGCATTGGATGTGAGTCCTGTCAGTGGAAATCATAACTGGTATTATCAAATTGGTGGTGGTGATTTAATTACCTCACCGGCCAATCCAAATTCTATGGCAATTACATTGGGTGCATCGCCACACTGGGGGGGTAAATTCAGTTGTGGAAATTTTAGTCTCAGCTCCTCAGTAGGCGATTTTATGAATGATATTCGCAGCAGTGCCGATCAGGCATTAAACCAGATGGTTTCTGCTGCCACGGGTTTTGTCTCATCATTGCCGGCATTGATCATACAACGCTCTAACCCTGGACTGTATGATTTGTTTCAAAACGGTCTGCTCAGAGCAGAAGAGCAGTTTAATCTGTCGATTGCCAGTTGTGAAGGTATGGAAGCTGATTTTATGTCTGGAGGAAATCCTTTTGATAAATTTGTCCAACTGTCAAAGAAAAACAGCTGGCAGGAAGAGAAGCGAAAAGGGGGGAATGCCATCGCTGCTAAAAAAACAGTGGAAACAACCGGTGGTGATAAAGGTATCCCTGGTGTTGGCGGTCAGCGTTATGCAGGTAAAAATCAGGCGCCATTAAACATTACCAGGCAAACTGCACAGGCCGGTTATAACACGCTGATAGGACGTGCGCCTGATAAGACAACCGCGGCTCCAGTAAACAGTGGTCGTATTACAGAAATATGGGATACACCGGCTAAGTTTGAACAATATGCAGTTGATGTGCTGGGCAGTAATGAAGTTCAGACCTGTGAAGGTTGCCAAAAGACACGTACCAATATGGGAAAAGGTTTATTGCCTCAGTTATACAATGAACGTCAGGCTATTGCCTCTGAATTAGCCACATTGGTCGCTTCCTCATCAAAACCCACATTTACAGCGCTTGATAAAGTCTCAGCTTCAGGTATTCGCATTACTCCCGCAGTGATTCAGGCATTAAAAAATGAATCACCGGTTGAACAGCAGTTATTTTTGTCACGGCTGGCCAGTGATATTGCTACAGCCAATGTACTGGAACAAGCAGAGCTGTTATTACAAGCTCTGGAAACAGGCCAGCGTGAACCAAATCTGGCCTCCAGTGATATTGTCGTAGAGTTTAATGATGACAGTATTAATGACTTGATGGGTTTTATTAATAATATTTTATTAAGTTCCAGAATTAGAAAAACCATATCCACGGATTCGGTGAAAACCATTATGGCACGAGAACAAGTGCGTAATTCTTATGTCAGTGGTTCTGGCCAGAATGTTTTACAAGAAAAAAATATGGAAGGAGGCGCTCCTAAGTAATAAAGAGGAGTGTTAAGGCAGCAGAATGAAATCTATCGGTAAATTATTAACTCTGACAACAGTATTACTAATGGCTATTGGTCTTATTGTTTTATTTGGAATGAGCCTCTTTGATCAGGATTCAGTTGAAGGTTTTACGGCAATAAGCCAGTTCTTTGAACAACAAAAACTCCTGTTTACTGTTTTTAGAATGAGTTTGCTGGCCATTGTATTTTGGCACTGGGAGTCTTTTATTAACTGGTTGTCAAAAATGCACCAATGGGAAGAGGAAATGCGTTTAATTATTATTGATGCACGCTGGAAAATTTTAGCCTGGTTTGTGGTGTTTGAAATTATGATCAATCAAAACCTGATTGGCTTTTTACTTAATTAAAGGAACTATCATGAGTGCAGGAAGCTTTCCAGAATTGTTTTTACAGTATTTTGCCTGGGGCATTTATAATATTCTATGGGATGTTATGGTTAATCTGGGGGTGGTTTATCTGCCTTTTGGGTATTATTTGTTTGATGCCTATACCAGTGCCCGTGAAAAGGGTAATAATAAAATGACATCTGCCCGGGTGTTGGCTTATCTTGAAATGAAAATTTTTCTAGGTGTGGTGGTTCTTACACTGGCTGGTGTACCGACAATTGTGCTAAATCTAACGGATATGAGGTTTAATAATCGATCTTGTACCGTGGGTTCTAAAGTGGCCACAATGCTTGAAGTAAAGCCGGACTCAACGGGCACAGGAACTGATCTGGATGCAGAATTCACTACCTCAAATATGGGCTCGTTAATATCTAAAGCACCCGTTGCATGGATGGCCGTATTATCTATTGGCCAGGCTGTCTCTGATGCGGTTAGAATAAAAATACCCTGTAAAACCAGTATTAGTCAGGTGGCTTATGAGCTGCAGATGAATAAAATTGACGATCCGGCAGTGAAACAGGAAATAGGAAATAGGAGAATTTTTTAATAGCTGCTATAAAAAAGCCAGAGCTAGGTTTGATGGAAATCCACCTTCGGCATCATCCTATACGCCTGCGATGAGAAAGAATGGGGATGCCGGCTGGATGGGGTCCGAATTTTTTCTGAATCAGTCAGGGTTTTACGATACGATACAAGCCGATAGAGCAATGCCTGATTTTATTGCGTTTAATGGTTCAAGTTCAAGGGATAAAGGATGGTGGAATGCTGATCCAGCGATAAAACCAAACTGGAGCAGACCTTTTTGTAAAGAGTGGTATGAAAACAGGCTCAGGCAAAAGATTATTGACTCCTATACCCGTGATCAATGAAAGTGCTTGATTTTTATATAAATAGGGATCAAGATTAGCACATGACGCAACTAACCCTAACAGCCCCTCA
>JAHXIM010000264.1 GCA_025655635.1 gamma proteobacterium symbiont of Lucinoma myriamae
TAACAATTTGATCAGGAACAATAAAATTACAATTAATGTTGTACGATAATCTATCGATTCATGATGATTATCTTTTTTCAGGATCGACTAGTTATATTGCTTGTTATAAATCAGTTGAGCAGGTAAAATACACGCCTTGTTTGGAGTCGATATTAATAATAACTATCACTTCATCCTTTAGTTGAGCACATCGGTTTAAACAGACAGCAGTTAACTGTAGTTAACATCCTGTTTTTACTGACACTTTAATGTTTTAGGAGTAAAAGATGGTTTCTGTACAACAGAAGAGCGAAATAATAAAAGAACACAGTCGCGGCACAAATGACACGGGGTCAGCAGAAGTTCAGGTTGCATTATTATCAGCAAAGATTACTGATCTGACTGAGCACTTCAAGGTTCACAAGCATGATTTCCATTCACGTCAGGGTTTATTAAGAATGGTCAGCAAACGTCGTAAAATGCTTGATTATTTAAAGAAAAAAGACAGTGAGCGTTATCGTTCACTTATTTCTAAATTAGGCTTACGTAAGTAAATCTAAATCAATTCATGATTATTTCATTAAGTTCCTGAACTCATTTTTTCTAAAAGCGTAAATCGCAAAAATATGTGATTAATCCGTTCAGGAACATTCTTAGCCGAATGAACGGAGCAAAAATAGCGTGACACCAATTAAAAGAACATTCCAGTTTGGACAAAACACAGTCACTCTTGAGACGGGCGAAATTGCACGCCAGGCTTCAGGAACTGTTATGGTTACCATCGGGGGCACTTCTGTATTTGTTACTGTAGTTGCCAAAAAAGAAGCCAGAGCAGGTTTTGATTTCTTCCCTTTAACTATTGACTACCAGGAAAAAGCGTACGCTGCCGGTAAAATCCCAGGTGGATTTTTTAAGCGTGAAGGACGTCCTAGTGAAAATGAAACTTTGATTTCACGTTTAATTGACCGTCCTTTACGTCCGTTATTTCCTAAAGGTTACTACAATGAAGTTCAGGTCATCTGTACTGTTGTTTCATTAAACCCGGATATTGATCCTGATATTCCTGCAATGATTGGCGCTTCAGCCGCTATGTCTTTAGCTGATGTACCTTTCAACGGTCCTATTGGTTGTTGTCGTGTGGGTTATATTGATGGTGAATATGCCTTAAACCCATCTCGTGAGCAATTAGATGAATCAGAACTTGATTTAATCGTTGCTGGTACAGACACTGCCGTGTTAATGGTTGAATCTGAAGCTGATGAGTTGTCAGAAGATGTCATGCTGGGTGCTGTCATGTTTGGTCATGAGCAATCAAATATCGTTATTGACGAAATCAATGCGTTTGTTGCTGAAGTTGGTAATACCCGTTCAGAATACGTAGCGCCAGCCGTTGATGAAGAACTGATTAATACAGTCAATGCAGAATGCGAAGCAGCTGTAAGTGAAGCATATAAAATTAGTGATAAGTTAGTGCGTCTTAACAAGCTTGATGATGTTCGTTCAGCTTTAATTGAAAAACTTGCAAGTGCTGATGATGCAAAATGGTCTGATAGTGATTTATCAAATGCATTCTATAAACTGGAAAAGAAAGTCGTTCGCAGTAGTATTATAGCGGGTAATCCACGTATTGACGGTCGTGATACAAAAACAGTTCGTCCTTTACATATTCGTACCGGCGTACTTGAACGTACTCATGGTTCTGCTTTATTTACTCGTGGTGAAACTCAGGCATTAGTTGTTACTACCTTGGGTACTGCACGTGATGCACAAATTATTGATGCACTGGAAGGCAGCTATAAAGACTCCTTCATGCTGCATTATAACTTCCCTCCATATAGTGTTGGTGAAACTGGTCGTGTTGGTACACCAAAACGCCGCGAGATTGGCCATGGTCGTTTAGCTAAACGTGGTGTTGCTGCGGTATTACCAACAGTTGAAGAATTCCCATACACTATTCGTGTGGTTTCTGAGATTACTGAGTCAAATGGTTCAAGCTCAATGGCTTCTGTTTGTGGTACCAGCTTATCTATGATGGATGCCGGCGTACCTATTTCATCGCCTGTTGCCGGTATTGCCATGGGTCTGATTAAAGAAGATGACGGCTTTGCTGTATTGACTGATATTCTGGGTGATGAAGATCATCTGGGTGATATGGACTTTAAAGTTGCTGGTACAGAAAATGGTGTTAATGCCCTGCAAATGGACATTAAGATTGAAGGTATCACTAAAGAAATTATGGAAATTGCACTTGCACAGGCTAAGGATGCTCGCTTGAATATCCTAGGTCAGATGAATGCTGTAATTTCTTCAGCTAACTCTGATATGTCTGATTACGCACCTCGCATTTTAACTATTCAGATTAACCCTGAAAAAATTCGTGATGTCATTGGTAAAGGTGGTTCAACCATTAAGGCTCTGACAGAAGAGACAGGTGCCAATATTGATATTAATGATGAAGGTGTTGTGAAGATTTCATCTGTTGATAATGCTGCAGCTCAGGAATGTCAACGTCGTATTGAAGAGATCACTCAAGACGTTGAAGTTGGCAAAATTTATAATGGCCACGTTACTAAGATCATGGATTTTGGTGCTTTTGTTACTATCATTCCAGGTAAAGATGGTCTTGTTCATATCTCACAAATATGTGAAGAACGTGTTAATAATGTCACTGATAAATTATCTGAAGGTGAGTTTGTTGATGTTAAGGTACTGGAAATTGACAAACAAGGTCGTATTCGTTTAAGTATGAAAGCTATAGTCGCAGAAGCAGCTCAAGAATCTGAGTCAGCTCAAAGCACAGAAGAGTAATTAATACTTCTATTTCTACCATTAATTTTTGTTAAATTAATGGTAGAAATTATTTAATTCTTATCCAGTTATCATTTTCTCATTTTCTCTCTCCTATTTTTATATTCGATTTCACTTTCAGTGCATTGTAAGTTTTAGACTACAATTAATTGCAGACAAATAAGATACAATCAGTTAGTATTATCAATAATTTACATACATATTCAGTTCTGAAAAATAAAATAAAAATAAAATTATGAGTGTTATTAAAGGTTATAAAATTCAGGGAATTCTTGCTAAGGGTGGTATGGCAACCATTTATATTGCCATGCAGGAATCATTAAAACGGCAAGCTGCATTAAAAATTCTTGATCCTAAGCTGGATGCAACGTTGCTTGAGCACTTCCTCGATGAAAGTCGAATCATTGCGTCCCTTAAGCATCCCAATATTATTCCGGTATATGATGTCGGCAGAGTGGGAATACATTTTTACCATTCAATGGAATATCTGGAAGGAGGCGACTTAGAGGCTAGAATGTCTGAAGGTCTTGACCCTCATACCTCATTAGAGATAATACTTGAATTAGCAGATGCTCTTTATCTTGTTCATAGTAAAGGAATAATTCATGGTGATATCAAACCTGCCAACATAGTGTTTCGCAGTGATGATTGCCCGGTACTAACGGATTTTGGTATTTCAAAAAGAACCGAGTTATTAGATTCAACTAATAGTCAGTCTAATAATATTTTGGCAAGCCCAAGTTATGCTTCTCCTGAAATGATGCAAGGTCAGGATTTTGATCAAAAAGTTGATATATATAGTCTTGGTGTAATGCTATACGAAATGTTGGTAGGTGAGAAACCTTTTAAAGGTGCTACTCATGCTGAGATTGTTGCCAATAGTATTCAGCAGTCTATTCCATTATTACCGACATCACTTAGGGCAATACAACCTCTACTTGACCACATGATGGCAAAAGACCATGAAGAACGAATCGGTGATGCTCGTATGATTTCCAGATATATTAAAAAATATCTACGTGATCATCCCAATTTATCAAAAGCTAAAATAGATCATCAATCTGAACGAGAATCATCAAACAATGGGGAAGTTGTAGTAGAATATGTCTCACAGGCAAAAAAACAGAAGGCTATAACGTCTTCCAACACATTATTACCGATTCTTATTGTACTTTTATCAGCTAATGTTGCATTGGCAATCTGGTACTTTATAATTTAGTTTCCTGGTGACTATTCATAAACAATCTGCTTTAATCTGTAGATAGAGAATAGATGCTGTTTATTATTTTACATATGTACATTTTTTGAGACCGTTTTATAGTTTATGAAGTCTATCGCTGGATACAATGTTATTAAACTCCTTGCAAAAGGAGGGATGTCTGCTATTTATCTGGCAGAGCAGGAATCATTAGAACGCCAGGTGATCCTTAAGTTTTTAAATCCAAAATTAGATGAGAATATCAGAAAACGATTTATTGATGAAGGTCGTATTATTGCCTCTCTAAAACATCCCAATATTATTACTATTTTCGATGTTGTTACATCAGGCAAATCATCAGTGTTCCCCTTTTAACTCAACCTCGGAACTAATCGGTTCATGAGAGCACTCATAAGGTTCGCCAAAGACTTACCTGTCATAA
>JAHXIM010000265.1 GCA_025655635.1 gamma proteobacterium symbiont of Lucinoma myriamae
GTGTTTTAATTGCTGATAAAGAATTTGGTCGAGTGTATGTTAGTGCATTAGTCATTTGTGTTGCCTGTCTAGGCTGGTTGGGTAGTTTAAAAATACCCGTAGCTGAATCTGTCAATCAGAAATTAAAAATTAATTTCAATATTTTTTCAGAAACCCGGAACATTCTTGTAACAGCAGCAGAATCTCGCCTAATCTTAGGTGCAATAATCGCTATATCATGGTTTTGGTTTATTGGTGCCACTATGCTGTCAGTTTTACCATTACCTGCCTTTACGCAGGAGGTTCTAGGTGCCAATGAACGGGTCATTACTTTATTACTAGCTCTGTTTTCAATTGGTATAGGAGTCGGTTCACTATTAGCCGGACGCTCTAAAACTCTGGCAAAAAGTGTTAAATGGATAATTATTGGTGCAATTGGAATAAGTTTAGTTTCACTGGATCTTTATTGGGCAAGCACTCAACTGATTAGTAATCATGCAGCACAGGGTACTGCGGCACTTTTGGCCTGGCAGGCAATGTTTCAAAATCCTCTAAGCCTGCATGTACTGGCTGATGTGCTCTTACTCGGTGCTTGTGGCGGACTCTATATTGTCCCTTTATATGTCATACTGCAAGAACATAGTAAAATAAAAACTCGTTCCAGAACCATTGCGGCAAATAATATTGTGAATTCACTTTTTATGGTGTTTTCTGCAGTTATAACAATGATGTTATTGAATAGCGGAGTGACCGTGTATCAATTGTTTGCCATTATTGGTTTATTAAATGCTGTTATCATTGTCTTTTTATATGGTCGGTTTTCACTGGACGTTAGGAAAATATTAGTGATTAACTAAATGATATTATCTCAGATATATTTCTATGAAGCAGAATTGTCTGTTTCATAATTGAAAACTTCTTTTATTGAGTTAAGTCCCTGCATAAACTCCACACTGCCGAGATACTAACCATTGTCAACAATAGGGGCAAGACCTCTGAGATCATCACCAAATTTAGTTAGTTTCCAAAGACGGACAAAACTTACTACATTCTTATCATGAATATGGATTTCTATATTTTTTCAACTAATTTATTGGTTCATTTAATTTTAGCTTATAAGGCGGCAGGGCATTTAGAATTTTTTTTCCATAAAATTTAGTAATTATTCGTTTATCAAGCAGGGTGATTTTACCTGTATCGGTTTCTTTACGTATTAATCGGCCGCATGCCTGAACCAGTTTAATAGAAGCATCAGGCACTGATATTTCCATAAAGGCATTTCTGCCCTGTGATTCAATCCATTCCGTTAATGAGGCGTCAATGGGATTATTGGGTACAGAGAAGGGGAGTTTGGCGATAATGACATGCTCACAGTATTTTCCTGGTAAATCAATGCCTTCTGCAAAACTATCCAGGCCAAAAATGACGCTGCCCTTACCCTTATCAATTTGTTTTTTGTGATCATTAATGATGACCTGTTTATTTCTTTGTCCCTGGGTCAATAAGAGTTGTTTCCAGATATCATCACTGCGTAATAACTCATACTCCACATCATTCATCTGTTTCTTTGAGGTAAAAAGAACAAGAGTACCTTTGTCGGGATCAATAATCCGGGTTAAAATATCAATAATTTCATCAGTATGTGCACGGTATTGAGTCGCATCACTTTTCATCAAAGGCACAACAAATTCAACATTTTCCTGATAATTAAAGGGGCTGGGTAAAATATTAAAAAATCCGGGGACTCCTGAATTTAAGATGTAGCGGTCAAAACTACCTAGGGCCGCAATAGTTGCACTGGTGACAATTGCACCATAGCATTGTGACCAAAGTATCTGTTCCAGAGTATTGGCTGCTAAAATAGGACTACAGGACAATTCAATATCATGGCTGTCATTATGAACTCCTTTTTTTAACCATCGAGCATTAGGAGGCTGTTCATTGCTATCTACTTTAGTAAAAAAATCAAAGAGATTCATCGATGCATCAGCTCGTCCATGCATGGGTGCGAGTACGGGTAACCATTGTTCAGCTAATTCAGTTTTTAGTCCGGTGATATCCCCTTCAAGAGTGTCTTTTAAAACTGTATTAATATGTAATAAGTGTCCTGATAACTTTTCAAACTGTTGCAACAGATGCTGACATTGATGCTTTAAAACTTCAGGAATCTGACCAAATTCAAAACGGTATACCTGTTCTTGAGAGCTGGCTGAATTATTTCCAGTAGGTGAAAAAAACCTGTTCTCCGGAAATTGAAATTGACGGACAATAGTATCAAGATTTTTGATTTCCTGAATGATGTCTTTTTCCTGTTTAGGAAAATTTTTAATAAATTGTTGAATCTGTGCAGGAGGTTTGGCTAATGATGAAAAATTACTCAGGGTAGAATCAAGCTGCTCCAACCATTTGAGCGTCGTATTTATCTGAAATGAATAAGTAAAATGATTAATTGCTTTTAATGGTAAATGATGGCCTTCATCAAAAATATAAATACATTCATCAGGGGGAGGTAAGATGAAACCGCCGCCCATATTGAGATCACTTAACACTAAATCATGATTGGCAATGATGCAGTCAACTTTAAAAATTGACTCGCGAGCCTTGAAATAAACACACTCATTATAAAAAGAACAGCGTTTACCACTGCATTGATGTTGATCAGAGGTTAGCGGTAACCAGCTGCTTTGTGTAATAAAATCATCCCAGCTGTCCAGTTCACCATCCCACTTCTTTTTCTGCCATGCCTGATATAAATCATCATAAAGGTTGATATCATCTTTGTTGTTAAGAAAAACTTCACTATCAGGTATATCCAGAGGCAATTCTGATTGGTTTTTATGGGCGATATAATTATCTAATTTATGCAGACAGACATAACGCTTACGACCCTTGGCTAAGGTAAAGGAAAAATTTAAACCACTATGTCGATGAATATCGGGTAAATCTTTTAATAATATTTGTTCTTGTAAGGCAATGGTGGCTGTTGAAATAATGAGTTTCTTCTTGTGCTCTTGAGCGATAGGCAGCGCTGCTACAAGATAGGCAATTGTTTTGCCGGTACCTGTGCCTGCTTCCAGGGTACAGACATGGGCTTGATCAGGGTTGTCCCGGTCAATATTACCCAATGTTCGGGCAATATCCGCGATCATAAGCCTTTGCCCATATCTTGCTTTAATGTCTTTACTTTCAAGTATACGGGAGTAGGCGTCTTGAATTGTTGTTTTAATCTTATCGGTCAGCACGGGCAATAGTGTAGCATTAATCACCAATTCACTAAATAAGATGATATTAAATAAATTACTTTTCAACATGTACTTCTAAATGATCACAGACTGTTTGCTAACCATACGCACAGTACTTACTAAATAATAGTATGACTGAATTCACACTTTTACCTTTTCTTACAAAAACCTGTAAATTATGAATAACTGTATATATAACAATCTATTATCGTGTATATTTACTTTGATTTGTGAGTATTGTTAGTTAATTGAATGACTATCAGTCATCTTTTTGTGGATTATTTAAATAAAGTATTGTATTTTTTACTTATTTTTGACTAGAATGATAAAAAATGTTGAAAAAGTTTAAGAAAGAGTCGTAGTTATTAATTTTTATTAATTAGATCATGATTTAGATTACAGAATGATTCTTCGATTTTTATTTTTAAGTGTTTTTGAAATTAGACTTAATTAGATTTATTTAAAATAAATTATAGGATAGCGGGTTATGACTGTTAAACACGTACTTGTTGTAGATGATTCAAAATCAGCACGTTTTATGTTGCGCAAAATGCTGGGTAAAATCAACTTGACAGCCGATCTTGCAGAATCTGGTGAAGATGCTCTTACCTACTTACAAAGTAACCACCCTGATGCTATTTTTATGGATCATATGATGCCGGGGCTTAATGGATTAGAGACAGTCCAAAAAATTAAAACGAATCCTGAAACCGCAGTCATTCCTGTGGTGATGTATACTTCGCAAGATGGCGAAGAATATGAAAAAAATGTCATTTCGCATGGTATTCTTGATATTTTACCTAAACCTGCTTCTCCTGACAGTCTCAGTGCCGTCGTTCGCAAACTCAACGAATTGCCTGAAATTCCATTAGGTCAAATCCAGACAGGTCAGGAGGCATCAAATGATGCCCATCACCTTTCCGCTGATGATATTGAAAAAATGGTTAGAAAAACCGCAGAGGCTGCAGTTGCAGCAGCGGTTCGTTATCAAGTCATTGGTACTACAGCTCAACAATTATCTAAATTCAGAACTGAGCTAAAACTCTGTGATGAAACTAAAGCTGAACATATCTCTGAATCAGTATTCGATGCTCGTATTGCTTCTTTTTCTAATAATATCATCAGTGTTCCCCTTTTAACTCAACCTCGGAACTAATCGGTTCATGAGAGCACTCATAAGGTTCGCCAAAGACTTACCTGTCATA
>JAHXIM010000022.1 GCA_025655635.1 gamma proteobacterium symbiont of Lucinoma myriamae
TTAGTTTATGCCCATGACGGGCGTACACAATAAAAATAGAATCAATATTGTACGATAATCTATTGTGTCATTGAGATTGTCTTTTTTCAGGATCGACTAGTTATAAATAATGAACGATGCCAAAAATTAATATAAAACGATTTAAACCATTAACTACAATTTGCTTCTTAAGCATATTAATACAGCCTGTTTATGCCTTTGATCATCAGCATAAGTTATGGCATTCAATTCTGCAGAAAAATATTCATGTAATATCTGAGGGTACAGCAAGCCAGGTTGACTATAGCAATATTAAAAAAAACACCTCTCAATTAAAGCAGTATTTAAAAACTCTGTCTGCCATCAATAATAATGAGTTTCAAAAGTGGTCTATCAATCAACAAAAAGCGTTTTTAATTAATGCTTACAATGCCTTTACAATTCAATTAGTCATAAGTCGTTATCCTGATATTAAAAGTATTAAAGATATTGGCAGCTGGTTTAGCTCACCCTGGAAAAAGAAATTTTTTGTCCTGTTAAATAAAGAAAGAAGCCTTGATGATCTGGAGCACACACTTTTACTAAAAAAAGGGCAGTATGATGATCCATTGATTCATGTCGCTCTGGTTTGTGCTTCAAAGGGTTGTCCGGCACTCAGAAATAAAGCTTATACACCTGAAAATATTGAACAACTATTATCTGAAAATATGCGCTTTTTTCTTTCCGATAAAACACGTAACCGCTATGATTCTAAATCCGGAACCTTAGCTGTATCAAAAATTTTCAGCTGGTATGAAAGTGATTTTAATCAAGGTTATTGGGGAATATTTTCACTGAATGATTTATTTTCTCTCTACTCTGAAGCACTTTCAAATAAGAAAGAAGAACAAACTCTCATACAGTCAAAAAATGTTGATATTACTTATCTTGAATATGACTGGAGTTTAAATAACTTCAGTCAATAAATTGTGATGGGACTACTACACATGTTTTTTTAATGAGTTAAAAAAATATGAATGGAAGTAACTTTATTTGAAGGTTAACACCCTATAGAACCTGAAATAAGAACAATATGAGCAATGGCGAATCATTAAAGAATATCCTGGGGGTAGAACTACACCCCCTTGAATATTATTTATATCCAATTTTTATTGCAGGTGATATTCACCAGCAGTTTCATTGTAGATAAAAACACTGCCATTACTGTTACCTGCTGCTGTAGGATTACTGCCCATATACTGATTTACATCCCCTACACTAGCAATATCAGCTTGTTGGAAGTCAGCTGGATTAACATATTGCTCATACTCAGTACTCCAGACAGCAGTCTGATTTGAATTGTCACCATAACTTAAGATACCCACTTGTATGCTATTTTGATGACTCACTTCACTGTAAATATTTGATGATTCCTCATAAATAAGATTTGATAAGGAATTATCAGCCTGTGCAGCACCGGTGATTGCAACTGAAGCGAAAAGAGCAGAAGTTAATAATGTTTTTAAAGTTTTCATTGTAATATTCCTTTGATTAAGTTTTTCTTAATATTTTTATTAAGTATGGGATTAGTTTAAAGGAAATATTTTTTTTATCTGTTCGTATTGATACGTGAAAAACTTCGGGTTATACGTAAGGAGAAACTCTGTATCTTAATGATACTCGCTGCACACTCTGTTATTAAGTACTGGAACTGAATATAATAGAGCTATATTTTTTCACTTTCCCGAGCTTATGAGTAAAAATAAAACACAAAATACGCCTATGATCCAGCAGTACCTTAAAATCAAGGCAGAATTCCCCCATATGCTGCTGTTTTATCGTATGGGGGATTTTTACGAATTATTTTTTGATGATGCGAAACAAGCCTCACAGCTTTTAGATTTATCATTAACTGCACGAGGACGCTCAAATGGTGAGCCGATTCCTATGGCTGGCCTGCCCTATCATGCTGTTGATAATTATTTGATCAAGTTGGTCAAACAGAATCAATCTGTTGCTATTTGTGAACAAATTGGTGATCCGGCAACGTCAAAAGGGCCTGTAAAAAGAAAAGTGGTACGGATCATTACTCCAGGGACTATCACTGAAGACAACTTATTAGACGACAGAAAAGACAATCTGCTGGCATCTGTCTATGTCAATAATAATGAAATAAACAATAGAGCATTCGGACTGGCGATTCTTGATTTAACCAGCGGCCAATTTACCATTACAGAGCTGAATAATTTAGAGTCCCTGCAGTCTGAATTAGAACGCCACAGACCTTCTGAATTATTGTTAGAAGAAGGCTCTGCCATAAAAGAAACGTTGCAAATTCAACTAGGTAAGCAGACAGCATTTGCAGTTCAGCCATCCTGGTGGTTTGATGAACAGACAGCACGACAATCTTTAAATCAACAATTTGCCACACAGGATTTAAAAGGTTTTGGCTGTGATGATTATCATAGCGCACTCAGAGCAGCAGGCTGTTTATTACAGTATGTTCACAACACCCAGCGCACCGCCCTGCCTCATATTCACAGCCTAAAGCCTGAGCAACACGATACTTCCATTATTTTAGACACCATTAGCCGACGTAATCTGGAAATTGATTATTCCCTTAGTGGTAATAACGATCACACGCTCATGGCAGTCATGGATCAAACAGCAACAGCGATGGGCAGCCGGTTACTCAGACGCTGGCTGAATCGTCCTCTACGTGATCATAGTATGCTCAAACAACGCTATCAGAGCATTGAACAGCTACAGAAGGATAGTCATTTTGAAGCTATTCACCCTGTATTAAAACAAATTGGAGACATTGAACGGCTCCTGACTCGAATTGCTCTAAGAACAGCACGACCAAGAGATTTTGAACGTTTAAAACTATCGCTAAGTGTTTACCCCCTATTACAAAGTGAGCTGAACGCTATAACGGATCCACTGATTCAGCAGCTGGCACAAAAAATTTCAGTTTTCCCCGATCAGTGTGATCTGCTTAAACGAGCTGTTATTGACAATCCACCAGTATTAATTCGTGATGGTGGCGTCATTGCTGCCGGTTATAATCTGGAATTAGATGAACTGCGTAATATTCAAAAAAATGCCAATCAGTTTTTAATCGATTTAGAAAACCGAGAAAAAAAGCGCAGTGGTATTTCTACCCTTAAGGTCAATTATAATCGGGTACACGGTTATTTTATAGAAGTCAGCAGAGCCCAATCTGACCATGTGCCGGATAATTATCAACGTCGACAAACGCTTAAAACCAATGAACGCTATATCACACCTGAATTAAAAGAATTTGAAGACAAAGTGCTCAGTGCTAATGAAAAAGCCTTAGCAAAAGAAAAAGCACTTTATGAAGAACTATTTGATTTATTCGCTCCTCATCTAAAAGCATTACAAATCAGTGCACAAGCGATATGTAAACTGGATGTGTTAACTAATTTTGCTGAACGTGCTATGACTCTGCAATGGTGCAAACCACAATTAAGCACTGAGCCTAACCTGACAATTAAGCAAGGGCGTCATCCTGTAGTGGAACATATTCAGGACGATCCTTTTGTGGCAAATGACATGCGATTAGATGATGCACGCCGCATGCTGTTAATCACTGGCCCCAATATGGGGGGCAAGTCAACTTATATGCGTCAGGCAGCATTACTTACATTAATGGCACATATCGGCAGCTACGTACCTGCACAATCAGCCAGTTTTGGACCTGTTGATCGGATCTTCACTCGTATTGGCGCATCAGATGATCTGGCAGGCGGACGTTCAACCTTTATGGTAGAAATGACTGAGACAGCCAATATATTACACAATGCCACCAAACAGAGTCTGATTTTAATGGATGAGATAGGTCGTGGCACCAGTACCTATGATGGTCTGTCGCTCGCCTATGCATCAGCCCGCTATCTAGCCAGCAAGAACCTTGCATTTACTCTTTTTGCCACGCATTATTTTGAGTTGACACACTTACCCGAAGAATTTAGTCAAATTGTTAATGTTCATCTGGATGCCGTAGAACATGGTGATAAGATTGTCTTTTTGCATCAGATACAAGAAGGCTGTGCCTCACAAAGTTATGGCATACAGGTAGCGGCCTTAGCCGGTGTTCCTAAGGAAGTCATTAAATTAGCTAAAATAAAATTATCTTCTTTAGAAGAAACTGTTTCAGACAGCAGACAAAAGTTGAGCAAGACAAAAATTTACGATAGTGAAACAATTAACCAACAGCAAATTATTCAACAAAATAATGAACTACTCAGTGCTTTTGATAAAATTGACCCTGATAATCTTTCCCCCAGAGAAGCACTGGAGTTAATTTATTACTTAGTCGACCCTGAAAAAAGATAATCATCATGAATTGATAGATTATCGTACAACATTAATTGTAATTTAATTGTTCCTGATCAAATT
>JAHXIM010000069.1 GCA_025655635.1 gamma proteobacterium symbiont of Lucinoma myriamae
CTTGATCTGCATCCTGTTCCTTTTCCTTTTCCTTTTCCTCTGTTAGATGGTGAGTTCGCACTTCCATCTTCTCAGAGTGGGGGCAGGATGCTCTACCCTATAAATTCCAGAAAACTATCTCTCTTGCTTCAAATTCGCTATATTTTTACCCACTAATTTTCCTGAAGAGCCATAATTTAAACCACGAACAAACCTCTTTGTTGCACACACAGAACTGTGCAATATCAACAGATCATGTGGCAATAATGATAATACTCGTGCTTTGAGAACTCTCCCTGTCCACTATTAAAATTTTAGAGGGATAATTGGATTGGAAGCACTGACCACTTTTATTATGGCCTCTGTTTTATTGGCATTATCTCCAGGCCCTGATAATATTTTTGTCTTAACACAGTCCGCTCTATTTGGAAAAAAGGGGGCTGCTAATCACTTTTGGATTATGCACTGGATTAATGGTTCATACCTCTGCGGTCGCATTCGGCCTGGCCGCCCTATTTCAAAGTACCCCAAATTCAATTCAACGTCTGTTACTGGAGGGGCACAATCCAGCAATGGAGGAGCTGTTTGAGTTTTTTGCCGGAGAGATCTGTACTGGATGATGGCAAACTACTCCCCCACGGCCGCATTGGCATATAAAATAATACCATCCCTATTGTTTATAAAAAACAATAGGGAATCATTACCCCCTAACTTACTCACAAAACCACAATAACAATTATTAACATCAGACTTATTAAAGAGTGCTATTAATAAAAAGAGCTCTTTTTTCCTCCATTAAAATCATAAGGTAAAAGCTCACTGAACAAACTTGATTATAGATAGGGATGGTATTATTATATTGTACAATAACTCTTCTGATGAAAGGGAGCTAATGGCCACCCAAGCACAACAAACAAAAAAAAATCCTACGTATTGAGCTACATTCGATTTATCAGGCCATTTTAAAAATGGTGCATGAGCTCAATCAAAGCTGGAGCCGTTATGTGATCCATGCCGAGGTCTATCCCCTGCCCTTATTAGAAAAAGCACAGATCCCTGAAGAAATTATTCCTTTAAGACTCTCAGGAGATGATGCGATTAAAGCAACAATCCAGGCACTGTGCCAGTTTAACTGGACAGCACAGCAACATGTCGCCACGGTTATGCGCCTTCCTGGTGTGATAGTATTAGATAAAGCCATCCAGTATCGATTTGATGCCCTTAACGAAGCCAAATCATCTTTGCAGGCCTTAATGGCAACTCATTATAAGCCTGGTTCTCGCGCACGGATCACCCAAAGATTGTTCAAAGGCGTTTCTATGCTGCAGCTGTACCGGCACATTTTTGCTTTTGATGAGCCGATTAACAAGATCTTATTCAGTTGGGCCGGACGTACCCATTCATGTAAAAAACTCACTGAGATCCAGGTGGTTGAGTTATTAGAACGTTCTCGTTTCACTGTGCCATTAACGCACTCCTATGATGAATGGCAAAATATCATCGATATGGAAATCAGCCATCTGGCCTATTCACCCTCAAACAGTCATTATCGATTACATCGCCCCATTGCGCCTCACCCCAGAGTCATGATTTATCATGAGCGAGAACATCAACATTATGAAAAGCATGATGCGATGTTACACGCTAATTTACCGATATTTACTTATGTACCTGGGGGCTCATCACTACCTGAAATCAAAGCACTGAAACCCTGGCTTAAAGATCAACACCGTCTGATCCGAAAAGATAAATTAAAATCGGAAGTGGTAGTTGAACCCCTTCATCTCTATCGCTTAACAGAATAAGACCATGTCCTCCCCTACTCCAAACCCTCTGAGAAATATGAATAATCTTCAAATTTTGTATATTCTCCTACAAAGGTCATTTTGATCATTCCTAGGGGACCATTTCTGTGTTTGCCAATGATGATTTCAGCCATGCCTTTATCAACCGAATCTTCATTGTAGATCTCATCCCGATAGATAAACATAATGAGATCTGCGTCTTGCTCAATGGCACCGGAATGACGCAAATCAGACATAATAGGACGTTTGTTCATCCGTTCTTCCAATGAACGATTGAGTTGCGACAAAGCAATCACAGGAATGTTGAGTTCCTTAGCCAGGGCTTTGAGTGATTTTGAAATCGCCTCAACTTCAAGGTGTTTTTGTCCCGCATGGATCCCGGGTACACTCATCAGCTGCAAGTAATCCACAACCAGTAAATCCAATCCCTGAGTCCGTTTGAGTTTTCTGGCACGGCTGCGTAATTCTGAGGGGGTTAAATCGGGGGTATCATCAATTGAGATGGTGGTTTCCTGAAGGATCTGGGTGGCCAGTGTCAGTTTAAGCCAGTCTTCTTCATCCAGATCACCCTGTGTCAATTTGGTATAGTTAATTTTTCCAATGGATGAGAGTAAACGATAACCCAGTTGTTCTTTTGACATCTCCAGACTAAAGATCCCTATCTTGGCATTATTCTCGATGGCACTGTTGACTGCTACATTCAAAGCCAATTCGGTTTTTCCCTGTGATGGACGAGCGGCAATAATGATCAAATCCGTATTTTTCAGGCCGGTGGTCATTTTATCTAAAGCGCAGAAGCCGGTGCTTAATCCTGTATACACATTGTCTGAATTAAAATTCAGATCGATCTCATCAATATTTAATTTTAAAATACTATTTAAATCGGTAAAACCTGAACCAGATTTATTATTTTGCTCAGCAATGTTAAATAATTTCTGCTCAGTGAGTTGGAGAATGTCATCACTCCCCTGCCCTTTGGGTTCAATGGCAATAGATGAAGTTTCATTACTCAGATGAATAAGCTGTCTAAGAATGGATTTTTCACGTATGATCTTGCCATACTGAACAATATTAGAAGCGCTGGGTGTGTTATTAACTAAACTACCAAGAAAAGCCAGATCTTCTTTTAACTGCCCTTCTTTTTTTAAATACTCAGAAACCGTTAAAACATCACATGCCTGATGACCATTGAGCATCTTTTCAATAGTATTAAAAAGAATTCGATGATTGGGTTGATAAAAATCACCTGCGGTTAAAATACTACTGATTTTATCCCAGGAATCATTATCAATAAGTAATCCACCCAGAACTGAAAATTCAGCATCAATGGAATTAGGTGGTGTTTTTAAATCAATCATTCTAAACAACCCAAACCTTATAATTATTAATATCTCGTCCCATATTCATTAAAATGCTATTGAGCCGATGAGTATAATATAGAGTTCGCCATTTCTCACTGTTCATATCGAACTGCATCTGACAAAGTATTTTGAATAAGAGCTCCCTTGCTATCTCTATCCCCTTTTCAGTAAGCTGCTGTAATATTTTATTGAACTGAGGTAAGGTAATTTTTTAATCAGATCAATTTTTTCAGGATCAGAGATCAGATCTATCTGATCTTTGATCTGATTATTGTGACCCTTTTTTGTACTCCTGGGGTGAACAATTTTGTTCGTCTGTGGAAGTCCTTTTTTGTGCACCGTTGGAGAATTTTTACTTTGATTGAGTTGGTCCATCTGTTGTTTGAGTTGCTGTGCTTTTGTCAGGGTTGATTCTGTCTGATTTTTTTTCTGGGTGCTTTATTCATAAGCTCTATATGACTTGGTTTTGATACTTTTTTCTCTACCATTGTCGTAGAGGGTAAATTTTCAGTTTGTTCGTTATTTTCTATAGGACTGAAATTCAAAGTCAAAAACATGACCCCTATTAATATAGGCCTGTTTTTATTAAGCTTTATGATCCCCTCTTCCTGAAGATATCCATGTTCTGATAATACATGAATGTGTTCTCTGATGGTTTTTGCACTTTGGCCAAACCATGCTCTGATTTTCTCAATTGATACAGGGTAGTAATTTTGACAGAAAGTATTGGCACTGTTATATGCTTCTAATTTCATTAGTAATCGTATGTATAGTTCTCTGTGGACAGGTTTAAGATTTGCGTCACTGTATAGAGTTTTATTAATTGAAGTTGGTAACCTGAAATGTTGCCCAGACGCAAGTATGTAAGATTCATGCATGATTTTTTTCCTTTTTTTAGGCAAAAGAATCCTGTAAACCTTGATTATTTTTTCAACTGGGAGTAAACTTATATTTAACAGATAAGGGTTTACTGAGTCTCATCAAGGCTTATTAAATTCTGTAAAGAAGCTCAATGGTTCCAGCCATCGGGCTTTTTTATTGCCTGCTATTCTTGTTTAGTTGTTCAAATTTGTATTCCACTTATATCAACCTATAAAAATCAGTTGAAAATGGTCTATAATCATAACCCATTGAAATTATAGTGAAATATCATGATATTACCACCAAAAATCA
>JAHXIM010000273.1 GCA_025655635.1 gamma proteobacterium symbiont of Lucinoma myriamae
TTGAGGGGCTGTTAGGGTTAGTTGCGTCATGTGCTAATCTTGATCCCTATTTATATAAAAATCAAGCACTTTCATTGATCACGGGTATACTGATCACTAATGGTATCCAGGGACTGATTCTGGTCTTTTTGACCCTGTGGCTATTTTTTAGTTTTCGATACAGTTTCTGGGTTACGATGGGCTTACCCGTTTCTTTTCTCGGAGCAATCTTCGTGATGCAGCTTTTAGGCTATACACTTAATATGATTACTCTGGTTGCTCTATTGGTCGCTATTGGTTTATTGATGGATGATGCGATCGTTTTGTCGGAAAATGCGGCACAACAGCTTCGCAAAGGAAAAAACAAGACAGACGCCGTAGTACAAGGTATTTCACAGGTTGCCCCGGGTATATTTTCATCTTTTTTAACCACGCTTATTATTATTGCTCCACTCGCCTACATGGCTGGTAAAATGGGTGCTATTCTCAGCTATTTACCGGTAGTACTTATTGTTACCCTGGCGGTCAGTCTTATGGAAGCATTTTTAATTTTACCCGCTCACTTACTGCATAGCAGCGGACAGTTGGTGACGTCTCATCGTTCAATCATTCATCAATGGTTTGATAAAAAACTTGCATTTCTAAGAGACGAGTTATTTGCACCTTTGACAAGAAAAACAATTGCTCAGCCCTATCTGACTCTCGGAGTAATTATAAGCTTTGTGCTTATCGCCTATGCTGCTTTTCCGTCTGCTTTACTGAAATATAGAGCCTTGCCCAATTTGGAAAGTAATGTTATACAGGCTCGAATACTATTACCTCAGGGGACTCCATTTAAGCGCACAGAAGACATTGTAAAGCAGGTCGTAACTGCTTTACAAAAACTGGATGAAGAATTTTCTGCACTGCAAAATAAAGAACAGGGTAAACAAAAACGCCTGGTAAAAAATATTAGTGTGCTATTTAATACCAATAAAGATGCTTATGAAAGCGGCTCACATCTGGCGACAATCAGTGCCGATTTACTGCCTGCCGAACAAAGAGTGGGGAGTATCGACAGCATGCTCAATCGCTGGAGAGAACTCTCAGGCATACCAGTTGACGTTATTGCTTTAAAATTTACTGATCGTGAGAGAGGTGTTGCCGGTAAAGCCATTGATATTCGCCTGCAGGGCAATAAGCTGGAACAATTAAAACAGGCTTCTCAGGACTTACAGCAATGGTTGAGTCAGTTTAAAGGAATTCAGGATTTATCAGATGATTTAAGGCCCGGCAAACCTGAGCTGCAGATTCATTTAAAACAAAGTGCCGGCAGTTTTGGTATTACGGCCCGGGCAGTTGCGGATTCTGTTCGTGCAGCTTTACATGGGGGCACTAAATTAGAAGTTCAGTCAGGCTATGAAGCCGAAGATGTCATTGCTCGATTAGAATTAAGTGATCGTGATAGTCTGGAGGATTTACATTATTTGATGGTACGCAATAATCAGGGGCAACTGGTTCCCCTTTCAGCGGTTGCAGAAATTAAAAAAACCAGAGGCTTTTCTCGTATTCATAGAGTAAATGGTCAAAAAATAGTAACGGTTCAGGGTACTATCAATACGGATATTATTAACGCACGTCAATTAATGCAGATAACCAAAAAAGAATTTCTACCCACGTTGAAAGAAAAATACCCCGGCGTTCGTCCTGCATTCCAGGGGCAGGGAAAAGAAAGTGCCCTGACGGGTAATTCTTTACAGTCCAATGTTTTCTTAGGCTTGCTGGGTGTTTATTTTATTCTCGCTTTTCAGTTTAAAAGTTTTACCCAACCCCTGGCAGTTCTATTGGCCATTCCTACCAGCTTGATTGGTGTCGCAGGTGGTCATTTATTACTTGGCCTTGATATTTCCATGCCGAGTCTGGTTGGCATGGCGACACTAATCGGTATCGTTGTTAATGATAGTATTTTACTTATGGTCTTTGTCAAAGACGGATTAAAAAATAACATGACAATCGTTGCTGCAGCTCAAAATGCTTCAATCAAACGCTTTAGAGCAATCATTCTGACTTCATTGACAACTATTGCCGGATTAACTCCCTTATTGCTTGAAACAAGTACACAGGCACAATTTTTGATCCCATTAGTTGCGAGTCTGGTATTTGGTTTATTATCTGCCACTCTCTTTTCATTATTTTTAGTACCCGCAGTCTGTGTGATCCTGGATGATATGGGATCATTTAATCGCCCCTGTACTGATTGATTTTTTCAATGATCAGGCCCTGAAATAATGCGCCTATAATGATATAAAACATCAATAGTATAGTGAAAGCATAGCCAAAATAACTGACCATCAGAGGTAACCACGGCAGCTTGATCGCTCTAGTGTATAAAAATGTGACGATCAAAGCGTCCTTAACTTTATGCTCTCTTAAATTTGCCAGCATCTGATACCAGATATAAGAAGAACCATGACTCAGTATGCCTCCAAATACCGCGATACCCCATCCTTTAAGACCACTTTCATTGCCCAGAAGTTTTGCGATTCTTTCAGCACTCAATAAAGCGGTGAATATTCCCATTAACATAATGACAACCAGGAATACGGGTAATAGATGCAGCATTGTTGACAGACTTTTTGACAAAGCTTCCAGGGTTTTATCTGGACAATAACTATAAAGCAGGGCATAGCCAAAACACACCAAAGGAAGCAGATAGCGACCATTGAACTTTTTTTTCTTTTGCGTATTATCATTTTTTTTCATGACAGCAGCTTTAAGGTTTGTACCGTTGCCATTGAAATAAGCAAAACAAAAATAAAGGCCAGCAGGTTACGGGTCAGAGTAAAACGTCCCCCAAACAGGCTGTATTCATAAGGTAACTGGACTATACCCAGAGTGACCCATGATAATATAAAGGCAGTTACCGCATAAAAACTCATACCATTATCCAACAGCTCGCCACCAATAAGATAGCTGACAAATGGTTGTCCTACTGAGACACCACCAGTAATTGTGCCAATCAATGTGTCATAAAATGCATGCCCGCTAAACAGTGATGACAGCATTTGTGGTGTAATAAACACTTCAAACAATCCAGCCAGCAAGATAACACTAATGAGCATAGGCAAGTTTAAGATGAAGCCTTTGAGCGATTTATAAAAAGTGTGTATAAAAGCAGGATGTTCCATCATTAAAATATTACACTAATAAGAGACAGGAATGGTAAAAATATTTCCTCTAAGATATCTCTCGGGCATGTTTACTTCTCATTTCTATAGCGCAATCAAGAATTATTTACAGCTCTTTTTTACAAAAAAATACGTCATGTAGGAAAAGGCCCACAATAAATATCAACAATATCCTACAAAATGACTTTCATAATTATTTTTATGCTCTATAGTTAGAAAATATACAACAAATGAGAATAATAATCATTACTTTTTCCTAATATACTTACTTTAAATCTGAAAGAGCATAGTCCTCATGAGAGATAAAAAATCAATTTTTGGTTTTTATCTTTTGTGTTGTTCTTTTTTTGCGGTATTTGCTGAAGACAATTCCAGTAAAATTAAAAAAGAAATGCAAACTGATCCCCCGGGAATCGAACATGCATCGGATACCAGCAGCATTTATTCAAAAGTATCTGATAGCGCCCTTAGTAAGGCAAAAGATAACAATCCTTTAATAAGCAAGCAAAATATCATCCCAGTTAAGCGTGAAGCACTGGAATTCGATCCCTATCTTAAGCTCAATAAAGAAGGGATTCTGGTTTATATTTTTAGCAAAAAAAATTCAGAGTTTGCTACATTTAAAGCAACTACTCATATCAAGACATCGCTGGACAGCATATTAGCAGTCATGCTGGATAATAAATCCTGTACCGAGTGGGTAGATGCCTGCGAAAACTCTTTTTTAATTAAAAATATCAGTTTTAATGAGCGCTACCACTACCAGATATTTGATATCCCTTTCCCTTTTGTAAATCGAGATTTTATCTTTCATTCCACAATGAAATACAATCCTGAAAATAAGACAGTGACCATACAAATGTCTTCAGAGCCGGACTATTGTAGGAACAAACAATTAGAAGCATGTAAAAAAATCAATCAGTCAACGTTAGTAAGAGTTAAAAAATCCATAGGCACGTTTAAGCTGCAGCCGGCTGATGGTGGAATTAAAATTACCTGGATACAGCATACTGATCCATCTGGTTTTTTACCCGGCTGGCTGGTTAATTATTTTGTGTACGCCCGTCATGGGCATAAACTAATGGGGTGTAAGTCCCCTGTAGGAGGATCACCGCTATGTAAATTGTATCCAACCAT
>JAHXIM010000214.1 GCA_025655635.1 gamma proteobacterium symbiont of Lucinoma myriamae
TATTATAACATTTCTGGTCGATCTAGTCACTCAAAAATAGGGATAATTCCTTACATTTCAAATAGATAATATGTTTTTCAGGGCTGACTAAATATCTATTCGTTGTTAGTCAAGCGGACTAATTTATATGATGTTTTTTCTTCAACAGTGAGAGGATTGTTAATAAATTTATAGTAACGTTCTTAAATAATGCCATTTGTTTAGATTAATCCAAATAGCAACCTAAAACAAAAACCAACATGGGTTCCATTTTTTTTACTGGTAACTGCTATTTCCTGAATTCTAAATTAAATGTAAAAAATTCTGACAATTCCCATTTGATTTAGCATTCAGGAGCTTGGAATGCTTATCGTTTTTCCAACATAGAGTGTATTATTTTTCATTCTATTGGCTTTTTTAATAGCCGATACACTCACTTGATAACGTTTTGAAATAGCAGATAAAGTATCACCTCGAACAATTCTGTGTTTTTGCTTATTAGATTTCATGGAAGAGGATACAATATTTTTAGGTAATCTTTTAACAACAACATCTTTCGCATAAACTGTGCCTGGAATAGGATATTGTTTAAAATAACCATCCACACCACTTAAAATAGCGCTAGCCACCTTTTTTTGATAGGAACCACTTTTTAGCAGTTTTTCTTCTTTTGGATTTGAAATGAAGCCTGTTTCAATCAGCAGGGAAGGAATATCAGGTGATTTTAAAACAACAAAGCCGGCCCGTTCAACTCGATTTTTATGGGTATCACCAATTTTTGACAGACGTGATAACACTCTTGATGCCGCACTATTACTAGCTTCAATACTTGCTGTTTGTGATAAATCCAGGAGCATTTTTGCCAGCATATCATCTTTGTCATCAAGACTTACGCCACCGACTAAATCCGCTTCATTTTCCTTTTTCGCCAGCCATTTTGCCGCCTCACTAGTCGCTCCTCTTGAAGATAAAATGAACACCGATGAGCCATGGGCCTTAGGATTTTTAAATGCATCTGCATGTATGGATATAAAAATATCAGCATTGAGTTTACGGGCTTTTTTAGTGCGTCCCCGCAAACTAATATAATAATCACCATTACGGATCATAACAGCTTTCATACCCGGCTTTCTATTCACCATATCTCTTAGCTTGCGGGCAATAGCCAATACTACATGTTTTTCTTTAGTGCCTCTGGGGCCCCTGGCACCGGGATCATCACCACCATGGCCGGCATCAATTGCGACAATAAGATCACGTTTTTTTGAAAAATTAACACTTTTAACAATTTTAGGTGAACTGAAACGAGTGCTATTGGATATTTTTTCTAAATCAATAACCAGGCGATAACCATATTTCCTATTAGGTTTAAGTAAAAAGCTTTTAGGATGTGTTTTATGTTTTAGATCCAGAACCAGACGCACTTTATCTTGTTTTTTATTAGCACTGCGGATATCAGAAATTGCACCCTGCTTAAAATTTATGTTGCTGATAGGTGATTTTAATTTGGCATTATCAATATCAATAACAACACGTTCCGGATTAGACAGGGTACTCAAACGATGTCCTGCTGAACTCGATAAGTCAATTACCAGACGAGTAGATTCAGGTGATGCCCACATACGAACACCATTAATTTGGGCGACGGCAGCCATTGCTGCTTCTACACTTAGAAATAAGGCAAATAGTATGAGAATAAAACGTTCAAAAATAAATCGCATCATAGTTTTCATTCGTTTGTATTAGCTATTAATTTAGAAACAATAAATGCCCCATTTTCTGATTGGGACAATAGATTAATTGTTCTACCCTGATTTTGATGAATTATTTTGATAATTACATCTGCTTTAGGCAACACTCCATAGCCTTTTTCAGGCCATTCGATTAATGCTATCGCCCGACCATCTAAATAATCCCGAATTCCCATGTATTCTAACTCTTCAGGATCTTCCAATCGATAGAGATCAAAGTGATAAATCTTTATGGAATCATTTCTTGACCTGGTTATGAGACCATTATTATCTTTCAGTTTAAGATCAACCTCTAACTCATTGTAATTATAAAACATATTATTATCAAGTGAATAAGGTTCTACAACTGTAAAAGTCGGACTTTTTACTGCACCATGATACTCGAAGGCTCTCAGAAACCCTCTGACCAACGTTGTTTTTCCTGCACCCAGATCACCATCCAGATAAATGATAGTGCCTAATTTGACCCATTTTGCCAGATTAGCACCCAAGTCTGTCATGGCCTCTTCATTTATAATTTGCAGGTGATTGTGTAAATTACTGTTATGATACTTGTCTGACATAATTGACTGATTTAATTTAACCCAAAAATGTATTGTATTGAATGAGCCAGGAAAATAACACCCATAAAACACTATCTCAGGCCGAACTTTATGATCTTGCTAAAGAAATCAAGCAATGGGGCAAAGACCTGGGATTTCAAGCTGTAGGTATAACCGATACCGACTTAACCATTGCTGAACAACGCTTTAATGACTGGATTTCAAAAAAAATGCATGGTGATATGGATTATATGTCACGTCATGGGAGTAAGCGAACTCGCCCTGCAGAATTAGAAACTGGCACAATGAGTATTATTTCTGTACGTATGGACTACTTCCCTGAAGATCCGGAACTGGCAATTTCTTTATTAGAACAACAACAAAAAGGCTATATTGCCCGCTATAGTCTGGGTAGAGATTACCACAAGGTGGTCCGAAAACGTCTGCAAACCTTAGCCAAAAAACTCGAACACAAAATAGGCTCATTTGGTTATCGGGTATTTACTGACAGCGCCCCGGTATTAGAAAAACCGCTAGCCGAAAAAGCAGGTATCGGCTGGATTGGTAAACACTCCAATGTATTACAGGAAAAAACCGGTTCATGGTTTTTTCTGGGTGAAATATTTACCAACCTGCCATTACCTATTGATTCCCCTGCAATCAACCATTGCGGCAGCTGTACTAAATGTATCAGCGCCTGTCCGACACAGGCAATTGTTAAACCTTATGTGGTCGACTCACGTTTATGTATTTCTTATTTAACCATTGAAGCACACCACTCCATACCAGAGGAACTTCGTCCCTTAATGGGCAATCGTATTTACGGCTGCGATGACTGCCAGTTGTTTTGTCCCTGGAATCGTTTTTCACAACAAACGGTAGAAACGGATTATTTTGCACGTGGTGATCTTGCCAGCCCGGATTTAGTAGCCCTTTTTCTTTGGACAGAGTCTGAGTTTTTAAGTCACACAGAAGGCACTGCTATTCGACGTATCGGCCATGAATCCTGGTTAAGAAACATTGCAGTGGCTTTAGGCAATTGTCTGGCAAACAACTCTGGACTGTCTATAAAAGAAGACGACGATATTATTAAAGCCTTAAAATTCAGGCAGCAACACCCTTCTGAATTAGTTATAGAACATGTCAGCTGGGCACTTAAACAACAGGTTAAAAAATAATTAAAGCCCCTCTTAGCACTTTAATAAATAGCAAATAGTTTAACCATATTTGTAGTAGCTCAGACTTGAGCGTATAAGTTCACCAAAAAGTTTCAAATTAATCTGACACTTGCTATGTCTCAAATATGCTCATATCTGACGCTCACTATCAGGGCTATGAACTAGTACTTTCGCCCCTTTTCTGCAATTGCATAATTAATATCTATCACGATATGATTTTCAGAAAGCTATAACTCACTATTCACCAAAAAAAGATTCAGATGGGGCAACTGCCCACATTAAAAATTTACAAAACACTGAGTCTTCAACCTAAATTAATCACCAAGTAATAAATATATAGCTGGCACGATACTATTACTTGTGCTATTACCTTCAAGACATGACATATCTTCATCATCAAATGCACGTGCAGTTATAATTGTTCGCCATTGATTGCTAATATCAGCTGCTGTTTCTACACCTCCCCAGGCAAAACCACAGACCCAATCAAAACCAACTCCACTGTAATCACCCCAGCGATTTCTTCCGTAATCATCAATGTTAACAAATACACTTTCTCCTGAATCAAATGATATAAATGGTCCGTCTGTTGTATTGGGCTGATCAGTATACATTCTAAAAACACCAGAAACATAACGTTCAGAACTTGACCAGTTTCCAAATACTGCAAGGCTATTATCAGCACCAGAGCCATCAAGTGTAATAGCAGGATAAAAATAGTAGTTACCACTGCTCCAGAGTAAGTGATCTGTCAACACTTTTCAGGACACTCAATTACACAACTTTTTGCATCTCTTCGTAATCTACTGGTGACCAATAATCATTGGTAGAA
>JAHXIM010000305.1 GCA_025655635.1 gamma proteobacterium symbiont of Lucinoma myriamae
TTGAAGCAATAGAACACTCATTTTCAAATAAAGTCGCCGTGTTCACTGAAATTTTGGGTGCTAATAAAAGTGCTTTAGAACGTTTGGAATTGTTTATTTATAAATTTACAGAGCTCATGTCAAATGATGAAGATTTCAGGCGCTTATTACAAAGAGAAATGCTAGATGGTGATGATGAACGTCTCAAATACATGGCTGACAAGGTATTTAAGGGACAATTTGATGCAATAGGTGATCTTGTTAAACAAGTCTCACCAGAATGTGATCCACACATGATGACTATATCTATTTCATCACTGATCCTCTATCACCTTGAAACGGCACCCATAAGAAAGTTTTTACCTGGTTATAAGCCAGAACATGATCAACTCGATTATATCGCTCGACATGTTTATAAAATATTAACCAAAGAAATTATTAAATGATGAGCAATGGCATGAACATTATTGTGAAAAGAGTACAACAAAATAATTTTTTTTTATCCTGTCAGTTATTATCTGTTATAGCTTAATATCAGGATGCCAAAAAGAATATGAAAAAGACTTTTACTTAAAAGAAAGTTCTGTTGTTTTAGAAAAATCAATTCCAGTCACATTGATTAAGCCAGCTCAGCAAGATATTGATATCACACTTCATGTTGTCGGCAGAATAGAGAGTCTTTCTTCTCCCGTTATATCAGGTGAGACTGATGGCAAAGTCATTTCCATCCATGTTGATGAAGGTGATGCAGTGAAAGAAGGAGAGCTGCTTGCCATCCTGGATGTTCGACTGTTTGAGATCCTTCAGGCACAAGAAAAATCTGAGTTAAAGAGGATTCAGATATTAATCGCAAATAAGAAAAAAACCTTAAACCGAAGGACAAAACTTGCTAAATCAAAATCCATTTCATAAGATAGTGTTGATGAAACGCAAACAGAACTTTCTTCATTTTTAGCTCAGGAAACATTACTCAACAATAAACTGGCTGCAATCCAATATAAGCTGGATAAAACAAAAATAAAATCACCGATTAATAGTACTGTCGTTAAACGTTATATTTCCAAAGGTGATTATATTAAGGTAGATGAGCATTTATTTCAATTAGTCAGTTTGTCAAAATTACGCATTCGCTTACCCGTCCCAGAAAACAAAGTAACAAGCTTGTCAGTGGGTCAAAGTGTATTACTTTCAACGCCTTCAAGCAGTCAGAAAACACAGGCAAAAATAAGCCGTTTAATGCCCTTAATCAATCAACAAAATAAGGCTCTGGAAATTATTATTGATAATTCAGGCGACTGGTATCCAGGTGCAACCGTTTTAGCCAATATCATCATAGAACACTTTGATGGTGCACTCTTATTACCACAGCAAAGCATTGTAAAATGCCCCTCAGGTGAGGTGATTTACATTTATGATGGTCTTTCTAAAACGGTCAAGCAACGTGTCATAAATACAGGTAATTCTGTTACATCAGAAGCCAACTCACAAACACAATCATTAATTCAAATAATATCAGGACTTAAAAAGAATGAGCAAGTGGTGGTTAATGGTGCTTCTTATTTAACGGATAATGCAAAAGTCTCACTGGTTACAGAGCAAGGACATTAAATTATGACATTGCCTGAATTATCCATACATCGTCATGTTTTCACTTATATGATGAGTGCCGCTATCATTCTATTTGGTCTGATCAGTTATCAACGTATTGGTATTGATCGCTTTCCAAATATAGAATTCCCAATGATCTCAATATCAACGGCCTTACCAGGTGCTAGTCCCGAAGTGATTGATACTTCTGTCACCAATATTATTGAGTCCGCAGTCAACAGTATTCCAGGCATTGAACATATTCAGTCTAGTTCTTCACCAGGGATCTCGACGATTAGAATCAGTTTTACTTTAAAAAAGAATGTGGACGCGGCCTTTAATGAAGTACAGGCTAAGATCAATCAAGTGAACAATGATTTACCACAGGATACAGAAATCCCCATTGTTGCAAAAGTTGAAATTGGTGCTGATCCAATCTTATGGCTAGTTTTAGAGGGTGACAGGACACTACAGCAACTAAACCAGTATGTCAGGAACACCATAAAGAAACGACTGGAAACCATTGATGGTGTCGGTGAAGTACAAATTGGCGGAAAGCGTGAACGTACCATACGAGTTAATCTCAATATTGATCAATTAACAGCTTATCAGATCACATCACAAGATATATTAGTGGCTTTTGAAAAAGAGCATATCAAGTTGTCTGGTGGTTATCTTGTCAGTCAAACCAGTGAAAAACTCATCAATCTGGATTTAGAATTTCATTCAATTGATACCATTGAAAATATGTTAGTGGCTTATCGTGAAGGGTCTCCTATTCGGATAAAAGACATTGCAACGGTTAAAGATGCATTGTCTGATTTACGAGAAATTGCTCGTTTTGATGGTAAGCCAGGGGTGGGTATCGGTATTATTAAAGTCACTAATTCAAATACCGTGGCGATTGTTGATGCCGTATTACAACGAATTGATGATGAGATATTACCCAATCTACCGCCTAGTATGACTTTAACGGTCGCTTCAAATAATGCCAATGTGGTTAAATCCATTGTTAATGCACTAAAAGAACATCTTATTGAAGGCACTCTGCTGGCCGCTCTTGTCGTATGGCTTTTCCTGCGAAGCATACGTGCGACATTAATTATTTCAATGACTATTCCTGTTTCATTATTTGGGGCGATTACAGTACTTTATTTTTCTGGCTACACTTTTAATATTATGACCCTGCTCGGATTATTGCTACTCATCGGGGTAGTGGTTGATGATGCGATTGTTGTTTTAGAAAATGTGTATCGCCACCGACAAACAAAGGAAAGTGATCCGGTAGAGGCTGCTATAGAAGGTTCTAATCAAGTTGTTTTTGCTGTACTTGCCGCATCGTTTACCCTGATGGCGTTATTTGCTACGGTTATATTTATGGAAGGGATCATTGGTCGTTTCCTCCAGCCTTTTGCTGTGACCGTGACTGTAGGGGTATTGGTTTCCTTATTTGTTTCAGTGACGTTAACTCCCATGCTCTGTTCACGAAACTTAGGCAGCTGTAACGATTCTGGTTTTATTTATAACCTACTGGAAAAGCTTTTTCTTCTGATTGAGCATTTTTACAAAGCTATTCTTGGCTTTTCGCTCAAGCATCGTGTGATTGTTTTGCTCTTAACATCACTGGTTGTTTCATCACCAGGTTTCTTTTTTAGTCAGTTGGGTAAAGGTTTTATGCCTGAAGAAGATATTGGGCGTTTTATTATCACGTTTAAAACGCCATTGGGTTCAAATATTGATTATACCTCTGAACGACTGACGCAGATTGAAGCAAGACTAAGTCAATATTCACAAATCAAACACACGTTCAGTACCATTGGCTCAGGACAACAAGGGAAAGTCAGTCAGGGCAGTATTTTTGTCACTTTAACGGATAAAGAACAACGTTCCATGCATCAATCACAATTGATTGTCAAAATTAGCCAGGAACTTAATACAATCCCAGGTATCGAGGCATTCGCTTCTCCCGTGCCAGTAGTTGGAGGACAAAGGGGTGAGCCTTTACAATTTGTCTTACAAGGGCCAAATTTGCTTAAAGTGGCTGAACTGGCTGAAAAACTAAAATCTCAGCTGGATAACTACCCAGAGCTGGGTTCAGTGGATATGAATATACAACTGAACTTACCCCAATTACGATTAAAGGTGGATCGTATTTTAGCCGCTGATTTAGGGATCTCAACAGCTGATATTGCCATGGCGGTTAATTTATTGGCTGGAGGAATTGATATTGCTAAATATAATGATGAACCAGGCGATGGTGAACGTTATGATATTCGTTTAAAAGCACAGCAGCATTTATTGACGGGTAAGGATGATTTATCACTTATTTATTTGCGTGGAAAAGAAGGAGAAATGATCCGTCTGGATACGATTGCTCATTTTGAAGAAAAATTAGGTGCTGAAACAGTCTCAAAATTTGACTTACAATATGCAGCCACTTTCTTTGCTACGCCGACAACTGCATTAGATAAAGCGATTGGTATTGTTGAGACACTTGCCAATGATTTATTACCTCCAGCCTATAGTGTGAAAATGATAGGTCGAGCAGAAGAATTTGGAAAAACAATGGGCTATCTGATATTTGCTTTTGTCACTGGCACTATCTTGGTGTATATGGGACTGGCCAGTCAATTTAATTCCTTTATTCAACCATTAATTATTATGATCGCGCAACCTCTGGCCATTATTGGTGGTG
>JAHXIM010000266.1 GCA_025655635.1 gamma proteobacterium symbiont of Lucinoma myriamae
GCCCATGACGGGCGTACACAATAAAAATAGAATCAATATTGTACGATAATCTATTGTGTCATTGAGATTGTCTTTTTTCAGGGTCGACTACATAACGAATAAAGAACTTCATTTTCCTGCCGCCTTTATTAGTATATTTGGGATAGGCTTTAATTCGACCATCAGCAAAATTAACACCAAAAAGTGAGCGCGTATTCCCCATTGTTCTACTGACATATTCAGTACTGCTCCAATATTGAGCATCCATAAAGCGTCTGCCGGATGAATAGTTAAAATCAAAATAATCAGTATTAATATATGGGCGGGCATCAGCAGGAACTGATGACATTGAATGACGAGGAATCATTCCGGTTGAACCATTAAAATTAATCAAAGAATAGAGTTCCTTAATTGTGGGTACACGCCAGTCGCTATACCCTCCCAGCCTCAGTCGGCGAGTTTGTGCTACCGCAGTTTGCCAGTCAATTCTTGCTGAAACCTGCTGTTGCCACATCAGCCCGGTATTATTATCCGTTACCGTACCATCATTATTATCGGTATAGCTCGGTTGTAACCCGTGATGATCACCATCCTGACCATAATAAGTTGCTCCTTTGTGTGTCTTACAGTTAATCTCCTGAGAATTGTTATAGCAATGATCCTGCCCCGTATCGACAATCGGGTAATTGTCTATTTTCTCAAAGGCATTGACCTGACAAGTCAGCAGACTCAGTAACGTGATTAAGTATCGCTTCATAATCTATCCATTTTTATTTGCTTGATGAGTAACACTCCAGTTGACTCAATGATATTGGCTCAATGAGCAAAAATGGTGCAGCAAATAAGGAACAAATAAGGAAATATTCTTTTAGCCGCAATTCTATCTGACGTAATACAAGCTATCATGCTATATTTATTCTCATGTCACCCCGATTACAAAAAATAGTTAAATCAGGTACTAAGATTCAATGCAACTGGAAATAAAATCAAAGCTGATCATTGCCTTATTAGTCATCAATGGCATATTAGCTTTCTCAATCTATTACTTTAACAGCAGTAGTTTTGACAAAGAATTTCTGGCTTATATTAACCGTCTGCAAGAGGCAAAGCTGCAGCCAATGACACGCGTACTGGCATCAGGCTATGACAAGTATGGGCATTGGAACTGGATTACACGACGCCCCAGAGTCTGGAATTACTTACAACAACTGTATCGAAGTGGTGCGTTAGAAAGCACCACGTTAGAGACACTCTTATCCGAACAAAACTTTCAGACAAACAACCAGGAGCATCCATTTGAGCGTCAGAGCCGCCGTCAATCCAGACGCTTGCAACAAAACTCTGACAGACCAATACCTCCTGGCCGCAAGTTTGGCAGACCGGTACCTGAAGCTTCAATCGAGCTGAGCAATGTATTTTTGCGTGATCAGAACCAGCGATTATTAATAGGTTCACGCAAATCTGAGCACAAGGTGAACTGGCTCAACATTTTTCTGGATGACAAACTCATTGGACAGGTAGGCTATATGCCACGGACAAAGTTATCACAACAGGTTGATTTGTATTTTGCCCAACAGCAAAAAGAATCTTTTGCCACTATTGCTGTTTATCTGGTGATTATTGCACTGTTTATTGCCATTGTATTATCACGGCATTTTCTACAGCCCATACGCTCTTTAAGTAAAGGTGTGCATCAACTGGTTTGCGGCAACTACAAACAAACACTTTTAATTAGTAGTAAAGATGAATTAGGACAGTTAGCCCATGACTTTAATCACCTGTCAAAAACCTTAGAACAAAACCGACAGGATCGTCGCCAGTGGATTGTGGATATCTCTCATGAATTACGTACTCCAGTTGCTATTTTACAAGGTGAAATAGAAGCTCTGTTAGATAATGTCAGACCATTGAATCATGATGCATTGCAATCCCTCCAGCATGAAACTAAACGCCTGAAACGACTCATAAGCGATCTGCATAAACTTTCCATGTCTGATTTAGGGGCGCAATCCTATAAAATGGAAAATATTGATCTATTGCCGCGGATTAAAGAATTTATTGATGATAATGAAGCACAACTCAAGGCACAGGGGTTAGACTTTATTGTTACATTTCATTGCCAGAAGGCTATGGTTTATGCCGATGAGGGGCGTATTGAACAATTGCTGGTCAATTTGATGCAAAATAGTCTTCGCTATACCAACACACCGGGGCAAATCAAACTCACCGTCAGCCACGGTAATCAAATGCTTATCATTAACTGGAGTGACTCATCACCGGGAGTGCAGAATAACGATCTTGCCCGCTTATTTGAACGACTCTATCGTGTTGATGCCTCCAGAAATCGTGCAAGCGGTGGTTCTGGTCTGGGGCTGGCAATTTGTTTAAATATTGCCCAAGCCCATAATGGCAGCATCAGTGCCAGCCACTCAGAACTTGGCGGCTTAAACATTCAGCTTAAATTACCTCTGATAAGAACATAATATGACTCAGACTATACTTATTGTTGAAGATAAACACAAAATTGCCTCGCTGTTAGAAGATTATCTTAGACTGGAACACTTTCAGACCACCATTATCAGTGATGGCCTGGCGGTACTCCCTTGTTTCGAGGCGGGAAATTTTGATCTGATTTTATTGGATATAATGTTACCGGGTAAAGACGGACTCAGCCTATGCCGTGAAATTCGTCAACAATCTAATGTACCTATTATCATTATCAGCGCCCGGGTAGAAGAAATTGACCGCTTACTCGGTCTTGAATTAGGAGCTGATGACTATATCTGCAAACCCTTTAGTCCCAGAGAAGTTGTTGCTCGTGTTAAAGCCATTTTTCGTCGCATCAATGCGCCTGTACAACACAATAATGAACATTTCAAACTGGAAGAAAAATCCAATCAGATCATCCTGAACGGTCAGCCAGTAGAGCTCACACAGGTTGAGTTTCAACTGCTTAAAACCATGTATTCTCACCCGGGACAAATTTATTCCCGACAACAATTTATTGACCGGATCTACACCGATCACCGAGTGGTCAGCGAACGTACCGTAGATAGCCATATTAAAAAGCTCAGAAAGAAGTTACTGAGTATTTCAGAAGGGTTTGATTGTATTCATTCTGTGTACGGTGTGGGTTATAAATATGAAGCACCGAGCAAATCATAAATACGTAACGATTAACTACACCCATAAGCTCCTTATTTGTTTCATGCTCTTTGCATATTCTTTGCACATTTGATTTTTATACTGAACTCGTAAGTTAAAAAAATCAAATCAAATCAAATCAAATCAAGTTTCAAGGAGATTGTAATGAACACACAACTTAAATCAGGCATTTTATTGATCAGTGCAGCCTTATTACTGCCACTGTCATTCAGCATTGCTCATGCTGAAGGTGATTATAACTATCGGGAACGTTTTGAGCGTATGGACAGAAATGATAATCATCGAATAAGTCAGCGTGAAAGGCGTTTCAGCCGAGCTGATCAAGATCATGACGGTATTATCAGTGATACTGAAAAAGCCGCTATGCAGGAACGTCATAATCAAAGAGATGTGAATAATGACGGCAAGGTAGGGCGCAAAGAACGTCACTTTGCTCGTGCAGATGCCGATCATAATGGTCAGTTAAGCGATAGTGAGCGATCAGCGGCTCGTGAAAACCGTAACCGAATTGATCGCAATGATGACGGCAGGATTAATCGCCGTGAACGTATGTATAACCGTACAGACAGAAACAATGACGGCAATATTAGTTCAAGAGAAAGACGGTTTAAACGCTCTGATTATAATAACGACGGCTATCTGAATAAGCGTGAATCAAGAAATGCACTAAGCAATAAAATGAACCACAATAAACGTGCCTTCAACAGAACGGCTCAAAATAATCGCAACCATCCTGACAATCGTAATTACAGACGCTAAGACAATAAGTATTTTGCTACAAAGTGAATGTTAACTGTTCCTAAATTGTATACATGGAGTATCAGAAGCTGTCATTTATTATTGGGTGATTTTATGCCAATATGAGCCCAATAATAAATGACAGCTTCTGATACGAAGAGTAAATAACGAACGCTCACTATTTTGGAACACTTTTTTAAGTCTGCTTCTTATAAAAACACTATGGTAAACTACTGACTGACCATATTTTTATTCTTACCTTAACCCTTAATCCTAAAAAACGCAGTAGCCCATGCAACGACATAATATCCAGCACCAAACTTCTCATAATTGAACTGTTTTTCTCTAGGCTGGAG
>JAHXIM010000548.1 GCA_025655635.1 gamma proteobacterium symbiont of Lucinoma myriamae
TCCACCGTAAGTCTCGACTTCAACAGCCTCAAATAAGGTCGTTTTCTCTGGTAATTGGGCTTCATCCACTGGGTGAATGATTTTTGGTGGAAATATCATGACATTTCACTATAATTTCAATGGGTTATGATTATAGACCATTTTCAACTGATTTTTATAGGTTTAAAGAAGGATTTCATCTTATAAAACAACGGAAAGATATTTTTGGCAGTTAACTATTACCTGATTCAACAATAAACAAGAAGTTCAGGCATACTGATCTGGAGGGATAAACAAAACACTCTTGATTTCTACCCTGCTTAAAATCAGTTTAAACAACTGTAGAGACCTGCCTATTGGGATGATAAACAAGTACACAATAGATGGGCGCCTATTACTGAGTTCCTTTAATCATTTACACTGACTCTATTGATTATTAGTATCTATTATTTCAGCCAAAAGTTGTTACTTTTTTACCTCACGATTAACTTTTGACCACCCTCGGCCCTTGTTCGTTCCGTGAAGCTTTTTGGAGCTGCTTTTTTGTGCTTTTACTTTAAATTCTGTTATTAAGCGCAGATCTTCATCACCGCTACACTTAAAATTCACTGTTGGTATGCCTTTTGTCATTTCAATATGGGTTATTGTTATAACAAGCTCTTTATCTTCATCCTGCACATGAAGCTTATCACCTTTTTTTAATTTGGATAGTTTTACCATTACGCTATTACCCTAAATTTTAAGAAAGAGCTTTAAGATGTAAAAAGACATAAATGCCTTTTATTAGATTTTTTCTCTGATTATTTTGACAAAAGTCAATTCATTTCTATACTTAAGTATAGTGTTTATATTTAATAATTTCTGAAAAATATTTTTTTTACCTGTATCGAATCAACAATCCATCTCTGTTATGCCATGAGGTAACAAGAAGCTATGACTGCCACAACAATAATGAGCACAGACGTTGTCACGCTCAAAGCAGATGATACGATAGCAAAAGCTCTGCAGCTTATGTGTAAGCATGCAGTACACAATATGCCGGTATTGGATAATGATGGCACATTTCTAGGACTGTTCAGCCTGCGCCGATTATCACGCGAATTACTTCCAAAGGCAGCAAAGCTGGATGAAAACAGCCTTCTCATGCATATTAATTTCATGCCTGATGGTACTGATCAGTTATTGAAACGATTAAATAAATTAGGTCATAAACCCGTGTCATCTTTACTGGAAAAAAATAATAAACTGCGTGTCTGCAATCCAGATACCATGTTACCAGAACTCTTGCAGTTATTATTCGAAAGTCCAACCAGCTTGCCTGTTATTGTGGTGGAAGGTAAAAAGAAAAAATTAGTCGGTATGGTATCAAACTGGGATGTACTGACGAAATTGTCAGTCAATCTTCTCAGTAATAAAGATGATATGCCGTGTGTCAATGCTAAAGAAGAGTCGAAAACAGATGCTGAATAATAAAATATACAATTGTTAAGGAATATAAAATGGATAGCCATTTGTCATCTGTAATATTTGGTTGGAACCCCTTATGGGTATCCAGTATTATTTTTATCATAACATATGTGGTGATCGTCACAGAAAGAATTAATCGATCGATTGTCGCCCTGCTGGGCGCAGGCTTAATGATAAGTGTTGGTGTTCTTAATCAACAGACAGCAATCAACGCCATTGATTTCAATACACTGGGCCTGTTAACCGGGATGATGGTCATTGTAGCTATTTCCCGTCGCAGCGGTGTGTTTCAGTTTGTTGCTGTATGGTCAGCCAAAAAAGTAAATGCCAGTCCCTGGGGTATTTTATTTATGTTATCACTGGTCACAGCCGTGTTCTCCGCCTTACTGGATAATGTTACCACCGTGTTATTGATCGCACCGGTTACCTTATTGATTACCGGAGAACTCAAAGTTCATCCATATCCTTTTCTTTTTGCAGAAATTTTCGCCTCAAATATTGGCGGTACAGCAACCTTAATTGGTGACCCGCCCAATATAATGATTGGCTCGGCAGTGAACTTATCATTTAATGACTTTTTAATAAATCTAGCACCGATTACACTCATTATTTTTCCTGTTACGCTGTTTGTTATCTATCTGATCTGGGGGCGTCATATGCATGCCACCGATGAGGCCAGAGAACGCATAATGCAGTTTAAGGAAAGACAGGCAATTACTGATGTGCCGTTACTCAAGAAGTCGTTATTTGTTATTTCTCTGGTTATTATCGGTTTTCTTTTTGCTCACCCCTTACACCTTGAACCCGCCACCATCGCAATGATGGGCGCAGCTTTACTTTTATTACTGACCAGTATCAATATGCGTGCTGAAGAACAAAGTGAAAATGTCCATAAAAGTTTTTCTGAAGTTGAATGGGTCACCATTTTCTTTTTTGTCGGACTGTTCATTATCGTTCATGGCATCGAGCACGCCGGACTGTTGAGCATATTGGCCAATCAGGTCATATCATGGACTGGCGGTGATATGACTCTTACCGCAATGACCATTATATGGGTATCGGCCATATTCTCTGCCATTGTCGATAATATTCCTTTTGTTGCCACCATGATCCCGATAATCGAATCAATGGAAACAACCTTTGGCGGCCGTGAACAATTAATGCCGCTCTGGTGGTCTTTGGCACTTGGCGCCTGTCTGGGAGGAAATGGTTCACTGGTTGGTGCCAGTGCCAATCTTATTGTTGCCGGTTTTGCTGAACGTGCCGGTTACCGCATTCATTTTATTAAATTTATGCTCATTGCTTTCCCTTTAATGCTGCTCAGTATAGTCATAGCCAGCCTATATGTTTATTTAAGGTTCCTCTAAAATGTCCATGGATATAGAAAACGTTTTAATTCCAACCATCATTATTAAACCGGGAATGACCGTACGGGATCTGTTTACAGAATGCGGCAAACAGCATGTGCAAGCCCTGCCCTTTTGTAATGAAGAAGGCATCCTGTCGGGTAGACTGACACTAAAAAATGTAATGAAATTTTCCTGCCTGCCGGAACACATGATAGAACTGGCCAGCTTGCTGGGAAACCAGATGTCCTGTGTTGAAAATGCCGAAGAAAAAGCCCGTGAAATTATCTGTAGTCCGGTTGAGCCCTATGTGCGCAGCATGAATGAAACCATATCATCAAAGGAACCATTGATCAAAGCTCTGGCAATGATGGAAAGAAATAATACCAGCTATATTTTTGTGGTCGATGATGGTGACTATAAAGGCCAGGTTACCATTCAGGGAATTGCACAGGTCATGTCCAGCCTGGATAATTCCTGTGCTGTTCCTTAGTCACCTTTGTTTTTGGCATTTTGTGGCCTCCCAGGGTTAGTAAAGGGTGTCCATTTTATCGGGGGAAGTCTCCTTCCTTCAGCACGCTCTGGTTAGATCTTTGTTTTCTTATTGTGATTGTGCAGTGCTATTTTAAATATCAAAACAGAGAGAATTATATAAATAAAGCCATAAATATCACTGCTTAAGTCTAAGTTAAACTGTTGAATAAAAAAGTGAATAATTTCACTCTTAAAGTAAACAAAAAATATACTGACAGGTAGAATAATAAAAAAAGTAGTTTTTAAAATTACTAATTGTTTGTCACTATTTCTTTTTACCTCTAGCTCTGCATCGTCCATTTTCTTGCTATATTTTATTTTCTATTTCTGATTAACTTCTATAGAGATATCTTTGGGTTTATTTTCGTTTAATATTTCACTTAACTCGTCAATTTGTGATTGCATTGAGCTTCAATAGCCTGGTTCAATTTCACTAATTTTTTTGTATTGCTTAATAGCATCCTCATACTTTTGTTCTACTCCCATCACCTTAGCGCCATAAAACAATGCCTCAAAATTATAAGGATTTTCATGCAATATTTTTCAGATAGTTCCTTTAGATCATTAATATTACCTTGATCCCACAATTGTGAAAGATCATCATTTTTCTTTTTTCATCTCGTTTAAGAAAATAGCAATAGATATTACAAATAACAAATATGAGCATTAATGACATTACTGCCCAAAGCTGATTTTGAATGAAATTTAATTGTTTTTCCATGTTGTCTCTTTTTCAATCTAACGTTGTCATCTCGGGAATTCTGATCTCCCAGAGATTGTATATATTGTATTAAAATTTAAACCTATAAAAATCAGTTGAAAATGGTCTATAATCATAACCCATTGAAATTATAGTGAAATATCATGATATTACCACCAAAAATCA
>JAHXIM010000340.1 GCA_025655635.1 gamma proteobacterium symbiont of Lucinoma myriamae
TGCTCCAGCCTAGAGAAAAACAGTTCAATTATGAGAAGTTTGGTGCTGGATATTATGTCGTTGCATGGGCTACTGCGTTTTTTAGGATAATCTATCGATTCATGATGATTATCTTTTTTCAGGGTCGACTAATTAATGATTTAAACTGGCATAATTACTATTTATTACAAAATCCTGACAAACAGAAAGGTTTCATATGTGATTTTCCAGCCTATTCATCGTATAATCACGAGATTATATTGAGCATCAGCTTTTAAGCAGTCTTTTAGGCCGGAGTTTTTTAGACCAGAGTCTTTAAGGCTAGGCAGTTGTCACTAGGAAAACGCATGGAAAATCAGAACCAATCAGAAGATACCACTCATTTTGGCTATAAGAAGGTAAATACTGAAGAAAAAGTCACTAAAGTTGCTGAAGTCTTTCATTCAGTCGCCAGTAAATATGACATGATGAATGATCTGATGTCTATGGGAGTGCACCGGATCTGGAAACGTCTGACAATTGAAAAAAGTGGTGTCAGACGTGGTCATAGCGTATTAGATTTAGCGGGTGGTACGGGTGATTTAACGGCTAAATTTTCAAAAATAGTAGGAGATACCGGTCAGGTAATTCTGGGCGATATTAACGATTCCATGCTCAGGGTTGGACGGGCACGATTGCTGGATAAGGGCATTGTCGGCAATGTGGATTATGTACAGGCCAATGCCGAATGTCTGCCTTTTCCTGATAATAGTTTTGACTGTATTACCATTGCCTTTGGTTTACGTAATGTCACCGATAAAGATGCCGCTCTGGCCTCTATGTTTCGTGTGTTAAAACCGGGCGGCCGTTTATTGATACTGGAATTTTCCAAGCCTGTGGCACCGGGGCTGAGCCCGCTTTATGATTTTTACTCCTTTAATATTTTACCTGTTATGGGCAAACTGGTGGCCAACGATTCTGAAAGCTATCGCTATTTAGCAGAATCCATTCGCATGCACCCGGATCAGGAAACCTTAAAAGACATGATGATGACTGCTGGATTTGAGCGCTGTGAATACAGTAATCTGACAGGCGGCATTGTCGCTTTGCATCGTGGTTTTAAATTTTAAACAGCCATGAATCCATAAAAAGCGATAAGCATGAACCCAAACGAAAAACTAAATGATATCAATCCATTGATGATGCCGCTGCTGGCCGCTATGGAAACCGGGCTGAATCAGTTATTTGCCATGGATCCCGACACCTACGCACTTTTAGCTCGTTTTAAAGGGCGTATTATTGCTTTTCATATCACCGATATGGAGCAAACCCTGTATTTCTTCCCCGATCAACAGGGTATACAAATTGTCAGCCATTATGAAGGGGAGACTGATACGGTTATCAGCGGCTCTCTTTTAGCCATTGCCCGTATGGCAATGGCAGACGAGAAGGCCAAAACAACCGCTGTCTTTAAAGGGGATATTGCCATTAGTGGTGATATTGCTTTAGGGCAGCATTTTCAATCACTGTTTAAGCAATTAGATATTGACTGGGAAGAACATCTGTCTCATATCACCGGTGATGTGATTGCTCACTCTTTAGGCAATGTGGCTCGAGGCTTTTTCGGCTGGGGCAGGCAAACACTGGATTCCTTAACCATGGATGTCAGTGAATATGTGCAGTATGAAAGCCGTGATGTGGCTTCCGGCCCGGAAATAAATTATTTTAATCAGCAGATAGATAAAATTCGCAGTGATGTTGATCGGGCAGAAGCCCGGATTAACCGATTACTGCAAGCCTCTGATGCAGCACTCTGATGCAATTCTGTCATTATAAACTTAGCCAATAAGAAGTCTGTCAAGTGAAGAGTATTAGCCTTTTTTTTCATCTAATCTTTATTAATCGTGTGTTATTGCGTCATGGTCTGGATGACATCGTTCTTAATACGCATCTGTTTAGACCCTTGCGCTTATTTAGAGTATTGACCCCTTCTTTCTGGCTAAGGCATCGCACCCGCCGTCCACGTGGTGAACGCATCCGCAGAACTTTAGAAGATTTAGGGCCTATATTTGTTAAATTTGGTCAGATTTTATCCACTCGACGTGATTTCCTGCCGGATGATCTGGCTGATGAGCTGGCCAAATTACAGGATCAGGTACCCTCTTTTCCCGGTGATAAAGCGGTAGAAATTATTGAGAAATCGTTTAAATTACCTATTGACCAAATATTCTCTCAATTTGATCGGGAGCCTCTGGCCTCAGCATCTATCGCACAAATTCATACCGCTACCCTGCTTGATGGTCGGGAAATGGTGGTTAAAGTTGTTCGACCTGATATAGAAAAAGTCATTCGCCGGGATTTAGTTCTGCTTTATGCTGTAGCAGATAAAGTAGAAAAATACTGGTCGGAAGGCAAGCGCCTGCGTCCGCGTGAAGTGGTGGCGGAGTTTGAAAAAAATATCATCGATGAACTGGATCTCTTACGAGAAGCCGCCAATGCCTCAGAGCTAAGACGTAATTTTAAAGATTCACCTCTGCTTTATATTCCCGAAGTTGACTGGAACCATTGCCGTAAAAAAGTGATGGTAATGGAACGTATCCACGGTATGCCGGTTACCAATATGGAAGATCTTAAAGCCATGGATATTGACTTTAAAGCACTGGCTGAAATGGGTGTGGAAATATTTTTTACTCAGGTTTTTCGTGATAACTTTTTCCATGCCGATATGCATCCAGGTAATATTTTTGTCTCTAATTCTGGTCAATATATCGCCATAGACTTTGGTATTATGGGCAGCTTGAGTACTGATGATCAGCGTTATCTGGCAGAAAATTTCCTGGCCTTTTTTAATCGGGATTATTATCGTGTGGCAGAGCTGCATGTGCAGTCAGGCTGGGTTCCTGCCGATACCCGTGTGGATGACTTTGAGTCCGCAATTCGTTCTGTGTGTGAGCCGATTTTTGAAAAACCGCTGCATGAAATATCGTTTGGACAGCTGTTATTACGTCTCTTTCAAACGGCTCGTCGTTTTAATATGGAAGTTCAGCCGCAATTAGTGCTGCTGCAAAAAACACTATTAAATATTGAAGGTTTAGGGCGACAACTCTATCCGCAATTAGATTTATGGGATACCGCTAAACCCTTTCTTGAAAACTGGATGAAAGAACAACTGGGGTTTCGTTCTTTTGCTAAACAGGTCAAACACAACGCGCCTTTATGGATGGAACAGTTACCGGAATTTCCCGGTCATGTGTTTGATGTGGTACAGCAGGCACGTCTTGGTAAATTACGTATTAACTACCAGAGTGATACGCTCAATCGTATTGAGAACAAAATCGCAAGCCAGAACAAAACAACGATTCAGGCTATTATCAGTGCCGCATTGCTGATAAGCGGTGCTGTTCTTTATTCTTCTAATATGATGTTTGAGGCTCAGATAGTCTCAGGGCTGGGCATAATTGGTGCTGCCTGGGCCTTCTTTAAATAAGTTTTTAGAACCTGTATTTCCAGCTTTTCAGTATTATTGAGTTATTGAACAGTATTGAATGACTTAATCCGCCTGTGTGTTGAGCCAGCAGTCCTTCCTTTATATTTTTCGACTTACTCCTGAGTCTAAGTAGGATTTTTCCTATAGAGATAAAAGTGCATGTGGAAAATAATTGAATAATAGCTACACTTTAATTACTCTAAATAGTTATAGAGGCAAGCAAAAAATCATATGATTATAAGGCCATAGTTTTGTTGAATACTTCTGAACAGTTTGTTGACTCTCACAAAGTAACAGAAAAGAAAGCAGAGCTTTTATATTTGCAGGCTCCTATCTCCAATAGTGCGGTCATATTAATTGCTTTATTGTGTTTCTTTTTTCTTAACGAATATGCACAATTATCTGCACTTATCGTTTGGACATTGATGTTATTGATTATTGCCTGTTATCGATTATTTCTGTGATATCAAAGAAATAAAACACCAGATAAACATACGCCTGAACAATGGATAAGTGCTTATATCATTGCCACAGGATTAGCCGGATGTGTCTGGAGCAGCATTTTTTTACTTCCTTATACTCATTATGATGTGTCTTTGTATGTGGCCCTTGCAATGGTTTTTTTCGGTGTAACCGCATCAGCAGTTCCCGTGCTAACGGTTTCATTAACTGCTTTTTTTTGTGTACGCCCGTCATGGGCATAAACTAATGGGGTGTAAGTCCCCTGTAGGAGGATCACCGCTATGTAAATTGTATCCAACCAT
>JAHXIM010000176.1 GCA_025655635.1 gamma proteobacterium symbiont of Lucinoma myriamae
ATAACATTTCTGGTTGATCTGGTCACTCAAAAGAAGGATTAATTCCTTATATTTCAAATAGATGACATGTTTTTCAGGGTTGACTAAGTAAATAACAGCCAAGTGACAACCATTTCTAATTTATTATCAGTCAGATGACAAACATAAAGTTAAAAATGGTTGTAAGCTAAGTTTAACTTATTGCATAGGCAATAAAGAATTTAGCTGGTTTTTTCTTTTCGTTCGTCTAATTCTTTACAGTCGATACATTGAGTTGCAGTAGGACGAGCTTCTAGACGGCGAATACCAATGTTGACACCGCAAGTTTCGCAAAAACCATATTCTTCAGAATCCATAAGTATTATAGACTCATCAATTTTTTTGATCAGTTTACGCTCACGGTCACGAGTTCTGAGTTCAAGTGCAAATTCTTCTTCTTGAGAAGCACGGTCACTTGGGTCAGGGAAGTTAGTTGCATCATCTTTCATATGCGTCACAGTCTTATCGACTTCTTCCATTAACTCTTTTTTCCAAGCTAGCAAGATCGCTTTAAAATGATCCTGCTGCTTTTCATTCATATACTCTTCGCCTTTTTGTTCCTGATAAGGTTCAAAGGCATCCATAGCACTTTCTGTGTTTGTGCTTGTTGTTGTTGGCATCGAACGGACTCCAGCCTGTTTTTAAAAAAGATGTGAATATATATCAAAATACGCGCTCTTTGGCAAATAATAAGCGAGTTTTTTGTCTCTTATTCTTATTTTAGGCCTAAATTGAGCATTTTTACAGCTAATCTGTCAATTTAAATAACTATATTATTATCAAGTGATTTTTAACATTTAGTGTATAAAACAACTTGAGTTAGTGATCATTTATAGCCATATAGGGTAAAGTAGAGTTTTAATATAATCCAAATTTTTAAAAAATAGAGAAATTGTTATATGAGTCAATTAGAAGCGTTAATATTTGATGTGGATGGTACACTGGCTGACACTGAGCGGGATGGGCATTTGGTCGCATTCAACATGGCCTTTGAAGAGGCCGGCCTTGATTGGCACTGGAGTGTTGAGCTCTATGGTCAATTATTAGCTGTGACCGGTGGTAAAGAGCGTATTCGTTATTATCTTAGTGATTTCTATACGGATGAACGTGGAGAAGAATTCACTTCACATGCAGTCACTGATGCGGCCTTTGATGAGTTTGTTGCTGGTTTGCATGCGGCAAAAACCCGTTTTTATACACAATTAATGGCCGATGGTGCAGTACCGCTTCGTCCCGGTGTGGTTCGTTTTTTTAAAGAAGCGCGAAATGCTGGCCTGAGAATGGCGATTGCCACGACAACAACTCCGGCTAATGTTACCGCATTATTAACTTATACTCTGGGTGCTGAATCTTTAGATTGGTTTGAAGTTATCGCTGCCGGAGATATTGTTCCTGCAAAAAAACCTGCACCGGATATTTATGATTATGCGCTGCAAAAAATGAATCTCAAAGCAGATCAATGTTTGGCTTTTGAAGATTCTCATAATGGTTTATTGTCTTCTTGGGGTGCTGATTTAAAAACCATCGTGACAATTAATGACTATACCAGTGATCATGATTTTACTGATGCCGTTCTGGTACTAAGTGATTTGGGTGAGCCTGAACAGGCAATGACCGTACTACAGGGAACTTGTGATGAACCATACTTCAATTTAGCCGTTGCGCAAAAACTTCATCAGGCATGAGTGAGTCCAAAAAGCGTATAGGCAAATCTTTAGCTCAGCGCATGGAAAGTATTCAACCTTTCCATGTAATGTCCTTGCTTGGCAAGGCTAAAGCTCTGGAACAGCAGGGTAAGAATGTCATTCATCTTGAAGTGGGCGAACCTGATTTTAACACCCCCCAGCCGATAATTGATGCCGGAATTGAAGTCTTGCGTCAGGGGCATATTCACTATACATCCAGTCTTGGATTGATGGAGTTAAGAGAAGTAATAGCTGAATTTTATCTGACACGCTACGAGCGTGTTGTGCCAGCCTCAAAAGTGGTTGTTACTCCTGGTGCCTCTGGTGCATTATTATTGATTATGGGCTCATTAATAGGTCGTGGTGATGCTGTGATGCTGTGATGCTGGCCGATCCGGGTTATCCCTGTAATCAGAACTTTGTGCGTTTTGTTGATGGCGAAATTCAGGCCATTGCTGTTGATGATTCAAGCTCTTATCAGTTAACGGCGCAATTGATTGAACAAAACTGGCAGGAAAACACCAAAGCAGTCATTATTGCATCACCTGCAAATCCAACAGGCACCATAGTCCCCGCACAGGAAATGACAAAAATAATTCACCTAGTGAAGGAAAAAAATGCTTATTTAATTGTTGATGAAATTTATCAGGGCTTGGTTTATGACATAAAATCATCCTGTGCATTAACGGGTATTGATGAATTGGATGAGCATATTATTATTGTCAACAGCTTTTCAAAATATTTTCAAATGACGGGCTGGCGTTTGGGTTGGTGTCTTGTACCTGAGCATTTATTGCAGGCTTGTGATCATTTATCTCAAAATTTGTTTCTGGCTGCACCTACATACTGCCCAAAAAGCGGCAATGTCTGCTTTTTTACCGGAAACCATTGAAATATTAGAACAACGGCGGAAAATTTTTCAACAAAGACGGGATTATCTTTATCCTGAGCTTATTAAATTGGGTTTTAAAATACCAGTTAAGCCGCAGGGAGCGTTTTATTTATATTGTGATTGCAGTGCTTTTACTGATGACAGTATGACCTTTGCTCATGAACTTCTAGAAGCAACAGGTCTGGCCATTACCCCGGGTATTGATTTTGGCAGTAACCAGCCGGAGCGCTATGTTCGATTTTCATATACCAGAGATATTATTTATCTGGAACAGGCTGTGCAGCGTTTAAGACATTTTTTAGGACAATAGTTCATCCTATATGAAATATGCTGAGCCCTTAACTAAAGCACGTTTAATCAGACGTTATAAACGTTTTTTAGCTGATGTTGAGTTGTTTGAACTTGATACAGAAACACAAAAGCCAAAACAGATAACGGTTCATACCGCTAATACGGGTTCGATGACGGGTTGTGCAATTCCCGGCAGTATCGTCTGGATCAGTAATAGCCATAACCTTAAGCGAAAATACCTTTATAGCTGGGAACTATCAACAGTACAGGATGCCAGTTCTGAAAAAGGTGCTTTAATAGGAATTAATACACTGCTGGCCAATAAATTAGTTAAAGAAGCTATTGAAAAAGGCCATATTGCTGAACTTGATGATATTCAAAACATTGAAACAGAAGTACCCTATGGTGCAGAAAAAAGTCGTATTGATCTCTTAGTTACTCAAAATAACGGGCAGAAATGTTATATTGAAGTAAAGAATGTGACCGCAAGTTTTGAACCGAACATTGCTGCTTTTCCTGATGCAGTGACAGCAAGGGGTACTAAACATTTACGTGAATTAGAATTAATGGTACAGCAGGGATATCGTGGGATTATTCTCTTTTGTGTTCAGCGCGAAGATATTAAGCAGGTTCGAACCGCGGCGGAGATTGATCCTCTATATGCACAAACACTGGCTCAGGTGAAAAAAAATGGTGTAGAAGTGCTGGCCTATGGTGTCCGCTTTTCAAGTGATCCCACTCCAGGCGAAATTAATCTAACGACAAAATTGTCTGTCAATTAACTCCTAACCAAACTATTAGCATCTGCTTGCAAAGAAAAAACACCTATGTAAACACACATTCGAGTGTAATGAGGATGTCATTGTTTAATATAATTGTGATGTATTTCTGATATTTATCAAATGTTACAAAAATAATTACACAATGTTACAGAAATATTACAAGAAATATGTTAACAAAATAAAAACATCAGAGTATACTGATGCTCCTAATGTTGTGAAAAAGTTCAAAAAAGCCATTCAAGAACAATAAAATTTTTTCTGTCTCCAGCTATTCGAACTTTATTAAGAAGAAAGAGCATTAATTTCTAATCACTGATACCTACTGTCAGATGATACGAATAGATCTGAATTCAAACCACTCATAACTGATAGATTCTAAAAAAATTAATAAATTTGTGTTAAAGGATTAAAATACGAGTTTTTGACTAAAATCTTAAATAGTCAACCCTGAAAAACATGTTATCTATTTGAAATATAAGGAATTAATCCTTCTTTTGAGTGACCAGATCAACCAGAAATGTTATAATAA
>JAHXIM010000387.1 GCA_025655635.1 gamma proteobacterium symbiont of Lucinoma myriamae
CATGCCAAAGACACTTCTTCCATAAACCAAGCAATATCAATACTTAGTGCGTACTTTTACTCTATTTCTTGAACAGAGTTCAGGTTAATTATGTAGATCACCAGATGAAGAATCTGGAAAGCTCATTTTGGAAGAAAGCCAAAGATATTAAATTGTTAATAGGCGGAAGAAATGATTTGCTGTCAAATATCGTAAAAAGTGGCCTCTGAACTTAATGAAGACCAGCTAAATATTTATATGGAACGTGGAAAGCCCAAGGTATCTGGGGATGACCAATTAGTTCTGCAAACTTTAGTAGCCAGAGGGATGAAGCTTTCTGACCTGCATAATCACCCAGAGCTGGGAAATGTGATTGCAAATACTAAATCTGCCAATTTTCTATTTGGTGAAGAAATAGCCGAGCAGGCAACTGAGTCAGCATTTAAATTCAATCTGGCCGGGGACTACCAAAAATATCAGACTGAATTGGAAGTCAAAGAGCTTATTGCTGATTATTCAACTGAGCTCTGTGAATATATGAACACTCCGTCAGAACTGGCGGATAGTGCAATTGCCGAGGAAGAAGCAAAAGTTCATAGCACTGTCGGGCAGACATAAGCATTTGATTTTTCAATTAAATACATATTTACTGTCAAAATTCTATGATTTACAATCAAGCCATAGAGGCTGGTCTTGAAATAGTGACACTTTTTTCACTTTATTATAATAAGCCTGCTATAGTTATAACTACTCTGGTTTTTAACAGCTATGGGTTTCAACTGCTATAGCTTTTAACTCTCAGCACTATCGGAATCTTTATCATACTTATGCTGTTCAGTATGTTTCAATGATGAATACTTTTCCAGATTAGCCTGAATCTGATAATTAATAGTGTTCTCTGGATATTGCCCCTGTTTATCAATCTTACCCGCTTCCATTCCCATGAGCAGACTTAAGGCATCATCAACATGTTCAATACTGTAAATTGTAAACTGATTATTTTCTACAGCGTCTAAGACTTCATTTTTAAGCATCAGGTTTACCACATTGCTTTCGGGAATAATAACACCTTGCTTACCGGTTAAGCCTCGTAATTTACAGATATCAAAAAAGCCTTCAATTTTTTCATTCACTCCACCAATTGCCTGTACTTCGCCTAATTGGTTCACCGAGCCGGTTAATGCCATACATTGTTTGACCGGGATTTCTGAGACTGCTGAAAGCAAGGCGCATAATTCTGCAACAGAGGCACTATCACCATCAACCTGACCATAGGACTGCTCAAACGTCAGATTAGCATCTAAAGAAAGTAGCCGAGTTTTTGCATAATGATGCCCCAGATAAGAGGTTAAAATCATAATGCCCTTACTATGAATATCACCACCTAAATCAACTTCACGTTCAATATCAACAATATGACCATCCCCCACTCTTACAGTTGAAGTGATTCGAGAAGGTTGTCCAAAAGCAAATTCTCCAATTTGCAGTACAGATAAGGCATTGACCTGTCCAATTTTTTTATTGGCTGTATCAATGAGTATTGTTCCTTTAATGATTTCTTCATAAAGACTATCTCTATATTGATCCATTCGATAGATACGAGCCTTAATGGCTGAATTCACATTTTCAAAGTTTATAATGCTTTTTTCATTCTCTGTTTTTTGCTCTTGATTAACTTCACCCTGCCGATGATAATAATCAGCCTCTAAGATCAAATCTCTTAAATCCCCCATATGCAGGGAAATTTTTTCACCATGGCCCACCAGCCTTGAGCTGTGTTCAATAATACGTTCGAGGGCAGAGCGTTCAATAGGCGGCACTTTTTCCTGGCGTTGTAAGTCAGCTATTAAACTCACATATTTGTGCGTCATTTGCTCACTACGATTCATTTCCTCAGAGAAATCGACATTGACTTTAAACAATTTATTAAATTCGGAATCATTTTCTTTAAGCAGATGATAAATATGTCGATCACCTATTAACACAATTTTTATTTGTAATGGAATGGGATCCGGCTCAAGCGTTAAATTCCTGGAAAAGCTATGCAGTTCATCCAAAGGCTCAATGGTGATATTTGATGATTTGAGAGCTCGCTTTAAACCTTCCCAGGCATAGGGATTGACGAGGATTTTCTCTGCATCTATAAGCAGATAGCCATCATTTGCCCTATGTAATGAACCTGGTTTGATTAAGGTAAAGGCGGTGAGCAGGTTCCCTAAACCTAAGGCATTATCAGTTTTATTATGCTCCCCTTCTCTGGGGTTATAATAGGCAAGATGCTCAATTCGACCAATCAAATTTGAATAGGTAGGATTATCTTCAAAGATAATCGGCATATCATCTGACTCTGAATTGTCCACCAGAACATTCACCAGATAACGGTGAAAGCTTGCTGTTTTACTAATGTGCTTGCGTTTCTGACCATGTTCTTTTGAATGAATATCTTCTTCATAAAATTCATCCAGATGATTAATAATATCATCCTTCACATCTGACAGATAATTGATGACCTGTTCAAAATCATTATATTCTTTAAACAAATCTTCCATTGCCGAATCAACAAGCTGGGTAACGATATCCTTATCTAAAGCATCCAGTTGTTCTTTACCTTCCTGCTCCCAGACGGGTATTTTTGCCAGAGTATCCTGAAGCTTTTCCTGAAACGAATCAATACGCTCATTGAAATCTTTCTGGATATCCTTATCCAGCTTTTTAAAACTGTCGAGATTACTAATTTCGCCGTCAACTATGGCTGAGAGCGTATAACCACTGGGAGTTCGGATCACTGCCACCTGATTTTTTTTTGCCTCTTCGACCAGTTCACTCAGCTCCTTGTCACCCCGCTCATTAATATCATTTTCAATGGCCGCAACCTGTGCCGCATATTCATCACTTTGAAACGCCGCAGTAATCAGAGTTGAAATCAACTTAACCAATTTTTCCATGGTTTCGCTGAGGGATTTTGCTGTACCTGCCGGCAGACGTAAAAAACGTGGGTGCTGCGGGTATTCAAAGTTATTGACATAGCACCAGTCAAAGGTTTTCTTGTGATTAGCATAGTGTTTTTTTAATAACTTTTTAATCAGTGCTGTTTTACCAATTCCTTCAGAGCCCAATATAAATAAATTGTAGCCCTTATGATCCATTCCCATACCAAAATCAATCGCACTGAGTGCTCTGTCCTGGCCGATAATTTCTTCTAATTCCGGTAAGTCATCAGTTGTGTTAAAATCCAAATCACTTAGATCACATTTTTTATAAAGTTGTTCCAGAGACAAAACATGATGTGACGGGGTATTATGGGTATGACTCATTCTATTTTTTTATCCACAAGAATTTAATTTAAAAAACGGTAGCAAATGGTAGCGAAAAACTCACCTTATAAGCCCTGGGGCAAAGCCAAGCACAAATTAAAGCAAGACGCTATGGCCGAAGCTGATGAACATTGTATCAGTAAATCTCAAGCAAAGCGCGATGTAGAAGCACTACAAAAATTAGGGCTGAAACTACTGGACTTGTCAAAAAGTACTCTGGAAAAATTTGATCTGGATGAAAAGCTACTGGAGGCCATACTTCTGGCTCAATCAATAAAGAGCCATAGTGGCCATCGCCGTCAGGTGCAACTCATTGGTAAGCTCATGCGCCATACTGATGCTGATGCCATTCAGCTTCAGCTTGAAAGATACCAGCACACCATCGAAGAAGCCAATGGGCATTTTCATAAACTGGAAAAATGGCGTGATCGCCTGCTTGCTGAAGGTGATTCTGCGATTCAGGAGTTATTGACTGAGTATCCGGCTCTGGAGCGAAACAGATTAAGACAATTGCTAAGAAATGCAAAAAAAGAGACTGAACAAAATAAACCACCTAAAAGTGCCCGGCAGTTATTTAAATATCTTAAAGAAGTGATTTCAGAGCATGGAGATTAAGAGTATTTTCCAATAGTAAAATGAGTCAGACTAGAGGTAATTTAGAAAAAAAGGAGCAATTGATAATTATTTTTTATCTGGCTCATCTTCATTAAGTTCGTTTATCTTAAAGCTCTAGTCGTTATCTGCTTACCTCACATCTACTGTCGGCCCACAATACTAATATTTATCTCCCAATGATTACAATTCTTTATACCTATTAACCTAAAAAACGCAGTAGCCCATGCAACGACATAATATCCAGCACCAAACTTCTCATAATTGAACTGTTTTTCTCTAGGCTGGAG
>JAHXIM010000280.1 GCA_025655635.1 gamma proteobacterium symbiont of Lucinoma myriamae
ATGATTTTTGGTGGTAATATCATGATATTTCACTATAATTTCAATGGGTTATGATTATAGACCATTTTCAACTGATTTTTATAGGATAATGTACCAGCAGTATAATGATCAGCGGTAGAAATATGCTTAAGATGAAAAATGGTTCACGCCAGTAAAGCGTTGCAAAACTCATTTTATTTCTACGCTTTTTATTTTAGCAGGATGAATCTCAGAGGAACTATCTATGCTACCCGATTGGCGTAAACTGACATATAAGATAAGAAGCATTGCCAATGCTAGTGGTGCAGGATACCAGACCCTTGTCAGATATTTTTTGTCCTCTTTAAAAACTGGCTTACGATGTTTTTTTCTATCGTCTGAAGTGCATCACTAAATGCTTGTGTATTAAGCACATGAAATAATTGTCCTTTACCCTGCTTAGCAACCTGCTGCAGCATAGTAAGATTAACAGCTTCATAGATTAAGCTGCTTTTGTCCAATGAACCCTCATCTGGATCTGAGGAGCCGACAGCAATCACATAAAGAGAAAAATCTTCAGCCGCTAATTGTTGTGCAGCCTCCTGAGGCGATATCGCACCAACTTGTGCCCCGCCATCCGAGATTAAAACCACGACTTTCTCATTTTGATCTTTATAATGCTCACGGACTAATCGAAGCGTAGCACCCATATCAGTTATTCGCCCCCCAGGAAAGTACGGATACGACTAATGGCATCTTGCACTATTATTTTATCCGATGTCAGCGGCAGCCAAATAGCCGGAGGATTACCAAGGGTCACCAAACCGATCCGCTGACCAGAATAATCACTAACAAAACCATCCAGTAGTTGTCGAGTTAATGTCAACCGATCAATAATCTGACCATTAATTTCATAATCACTCAGACTCATAGATAATGCAGTGCCCACCACCAGAATTAAATCAACGGGTTCAGATTTTTTTCCGCTTCAAAATATCCGGTATAGTGGACAGGTTGTGAAAGTGAAAACACCATTAAGCTCATTGCCAGTGACATTATTATATCGGTTTGACGATTTTTAATATTACTTTTCGTGTCAACTGATGACTGCGGTAAATCACCCAGAAGCGGATATCGAACGGTCAATACAGGTAATATGCGCGGCCATGAAACTGATTGAGAGCGATGCCAGTATAGCCAGAGCCATGGCAGTGGAAATAATAAAAGCCAATAAGGCTGCAGCAGCCCCCAGTGGTTAGCGATATTAACGTCCATGTTTTACACTACTAATTAAGTTGAGCAAATCACTGTTTTTCGGTACTGAACGTTGAAAGCGCAGCTGATCGATTTGTTTCATCAATTTTTTATTTTTTTCCTTATCTTTAATCTTCCCTCTAACTTTATCTTTAACATGAGTTGTTTTCCTGACAATAGAAGCAAGAACATGAGCCGCTTCACGAGAAGATAATTTATTTTGTTTTAAATGACGTTCCAGCTGCATTAACGGCTGTGTCAGGTAGCGCCATAAGAAAAAAAAAACTATAACGATACAGATAAATCCTGCACTAGTAATAACGAGTGTAAATCCTATCGGCATCAACTGTTCAGGAGAAACTGGCAGTAGTATGTCAGCCATTTCAACTAGTTTTACCTGGCTCATAATGCTATCTCTGCCCCGACAACAGAAAGTTCATCTTGCTCTACAGACAAGTTGTAATAGTTAATATTTGCCTGACGTAAGCGGACAGCAATTGCCTCTGCCCTTATCTGTAGATCATGACTTAACTGTGCTGATACATTCTTTTGAGACGCTGACAAATAGCGTTCTTTACTGCCCAGTGTAACTTGAGTGATCCAGAAAAAGCTGGGCTTACTTCAGAAGGATCGCTAATATGGATCGCCCTGACGGTGCAATGTTGTCCCAGAATACGCAACATCTTAGAGTCACTGTCTTTAAGACCATACCAGTCCGTTAACAAAATGAGTTCGCTTCCTTTTGCTACATGCTGCTGGAGCCCGGAAAGTATTTTGCCCCACTCAAGTGTATTGGAATCAGGGCCATCACTATCAGTTGCTAATGGTGGGCATGGTGTATTGGCCAGATTGGCCCTTATCTTAAGAGCATGGATTCCTTGTTGTGCGGGCACCCAATGACAGGGGCTGTCTAATATAACTAGTGATATTTCACAGCCAGAACGAGCCTCACGTCCGCCTAACCAGTGAGCCATGCGTAGTGCCTGAGTTACTTTTAATCGCACACGGGTAGCAAAGCGCATAGAAGCACGGCGATCAATTAACAAACAAACAGGCTGACTGAATTCACTATGATATGTGCGCACCAGAGGCACCTGAGAACGGGCAGTAGCACGCGAGTCAAGATAACGTGGATCATCACCCGAATGATAGGCTCGAACTTCTGCAAAATCACTGCCGGAACCTATTACTGAAGCAATCTGTTCTCCCATACGAGCACGTTGAGAGACTTGTCTTGTATTATTTTGCTCAATAGCAGGCGCTGCATCAAGCAGCTCTTTAACCTCTACATCACTTAATAAAGGCCTGTTAAGAATGTCATTAGAAAACATATCTTTCACATTCAGGGTATTGAAATTGTATTAAGCAGAGCGGCAATAATGTCATCTGCACTGATCCCTTCTGCCTGAGCAGAAAAATCCAGGATTATGCGATGGCGTAAGACATCCGGAGCCAGAGCCACTACATCTTCTGGTAAGACATAGTCACGCCCATCTAAAAATGCACGCGCCATTGATGCACGCAATAGTGCAATAGAAGCTCTTGGAGAAGCGCCAGCCTGAACCAGGTCAGCCCAGTCCGGTAGATAGTCACCTAATTTTCGTGTAGCAACCACAATTTCAATAGCATAACGTTCAATATGTTCTTCAATAAATATATCATTGAGTTGCTCACGCAAGGTTAAAATTTCATCCGGTTTAAGTGCTGCTGTCAAACCATCATCAACATGTCCTTCATAGGCTTTTCTTGCACGTCTGGAAATTTCAATTTCTTCTTCCAGCGTAGGATAATCCAGATTAATCTGGAATAAAAAACGATCCAGCTGGGCTTCGGGTAAACGGTATGTACCCGATTGTTCAAGTGGATTTTGTGTTGCCAGCACCATAAATAAATCCGGTAATTTTCTTGTTGTTCCACCCACTGTGATTTGATGTTCAGCCATAGCTTCAAGCAATGCAGACTGCACTTTAGGTGGAGCTCTGTTAATTTCATCAGCCAGTAAAATCTCATGAAACAACGGCCCTTCAATAAAACGAAAACTGCCATTAGCCGGTTCATAGATATCACTACCAGTTAAATCACCGGGCATCAGATCCGGGGTAAATTGAATTCGCTGAAAGCGAGCATCAAGACCTGTTGCAAGTGTATGAACTACGGTTGTCTTGGCTAAACCCGGAGGTCCTTCAAGTAGGACATGCCCGCCAGACAACACTGCAATAATAAACCGATCGAGTAAATGTTCCTGGCCAACAATAATTGAACGCAACTTGTTTTTCAGTTCATGCAGTAAGTGAATATTGGTCATATATAGAATGCTTTTATTATCTTATGTTATAAAAAGAGTTCGTATAAAAAGGGTTGAGTCAGACTCAATCATAATTTTTGGATAATGATAATTTAACACAGTGATAATCTCAATCCATTAATCAACAAAATTAGCTATTCCGGTTTTATACAATAAAACTCTCTAATTTATCGTTCATAATGATGCTGGCAAATTGCATCTGATAATTTCATGAAGTGGGCGGCATTTCTTCAAATACAGGAATATTCTCATCCATAAAGTCCCATTTTGGTTTTCTTTTGTTATAAACAATTGCATTGGCTTTAAACCATTCACTTTCATTTAATGTACCCGCTGTTACCGCCATTATATTTGCAGCGGCATTGTTTTCACCAAAAAGATTACTACCACATTTTGGACAAAAATAACGTGTAATGATTGAATTGGTATCAGTCACTGAATCATAACTACTGGTTTCACCTTCTATTTGAACATCCTTTTTATTAAAAAATGCATTCGAAGCATGCCCGGTTCCTGTCCAGCGTCTGCAGTGATCACAATGGCATTGCCCCATTCGTATCGGGGCTGAAGAAATTGTGTAATTAGTCGACCCTGAAAAAAGACAATCTCAATGACACAATAGATTATCGTACAATATTGATTCTATTTTTATTGTTCATGATCATAT
>JAHXIM010000250.1 GCA_025655635.1 gamma proteobacterium symbiont of Lucinoma myriamae
TTTACCTGAAATTGGAAAATCATTAGATACTCGAATTAATGATAATTTTCAGACGTTCGATCCTGCATTTTCAAGTTGATTGGGTATATTCATATAATGGCGACGGGTCATGCTAAATTAAAAGATATTTTACTGCTGTTTATTTATCTTGAACTGGGGGCTATGGTCGGTATTTACTTTAAAACGCATCGTTTACCCGTGCAATTTTTAATCTATATTGCCATTACCGCCCTGTCACGGCATCTGGTCATTGATGTACAAAAAGTTTCCAGTGATTTTCACCTTTATTTACTATTAAGTATCAGTGTAGCTATCGTTATTTTAAGCTTATCGGTTATGGTTCTAACTTACACCGGACGTAAGTTTGGTCGCCCTGAAGACGATGTTCTGGATAAAAATAATACTAACTAAAGTCCTCCCATTTATTTAGTTTTTAACCTCCCCCCTTGTCTTAAACACCTGCTTTGGTTCAAAGAGAGATAGAGGGGGCATCAACAACTCAATTTTATCCCTGCCTGTAATCATCACCATTTCAGTGCAGAATTTTACCCATACTATCAATAATATTACGGAAGGTTTAAAGGTTTAAACTATTCAAGTATGAATATCTCCGTAACATTTATTACGCCCATGGTCACTTATTTTGAATACTGGGCTAACTTCATACGCTCATAATTTAGTGCTGATTTGGCAACTCTGCCCTGCTTACCTGTTTCCAGCCATTTTTTAATGCGATTGGCATCTCCAATTGGGCTGCGTTTTCCAAATGAATCCAGCATCACCAGAACTACGTCTTTATTGCCAATTCGTCTTAGCATCGTCAGACAACGGCCCGCTTCATCAAGATAGCCTGTTTTACTGAGCTTCACATCTTTTTTTCCTGCTCGAACCAGTACATTGGTGTTGGTATAGCCTAAAACATAACGGGGTCTTTTAAATCGAGCTGTAAAGGTTTGAGTGGTGGAATATTTTTTTATTAATGGGTACTTAGCTGCAGCGGCAACCATTTTTGCCAAATCCGATGCGGTTGAGACATTTTTTTCTGATAAGCCGGTAGAGTTTACAAAATGTGTGTGTTTCATGCCAAGTGCTTTAGCTTTAGCATTCATAGCCTTTACAAAGGCTATACTGCCGCCAGGATAATTACGAGCCAATGATGAGGCTGCCAGGTTTTCTGATGACATTAAAGCGATCCTAAGGGTATCACCACGGCTGAGTTCTGACTCAACTCTCACTCGGGAGAAATAGTTATTGATACTTTCTTTATCTTCTTTGGCAAAACGAATTTTTTCTTTGAGGGATAATTTTGCATCCAATATCACGATGGCGGTCATTAATTTTGTAATAGAGGCAATCGGCATGACAATATCAGAATTTTTGGTAAACAATACAGAACCTGTTTTTGAGTCTACAGCAATGGCGCTGACAGAAGCCAGATTAACCGATTCTTTTGCTGCTGATGTTTGAGCAAAGCCAGCATAAGATAAAAATAGCAAGAAAGTAAAACATAAGATATTAAAAATAATTTTTTTCATATTCCAAACTCTGGTTTTAATATTAATGGGTAATTAATTGTTATTTTAAAACTGTATAATTTCTCGCAACACAGCAGTAGCATAAGTGCCTGTTGGCAGAGAAAAGGCTATTGTTACTTTTTCTAAAGCTTCTGGTATTAAAGGATTATCTTCAAAGTGTATCGTTAAACCCTCTGGAAATACTCTTGCACTGCGACGTTCTTGTTTTAAACCCTGCTTTTCTAGACCATCACACCATTTATCCAGCAAATCTGCAACTTTTTGTTCCAGTTTTAATAATTCATTTTCCGAGGTGAGTCGTCCCCTGCTCCATAAAGCAGCTGTTGGATGGATATCACCCAGAAGGAAGCGTTGCTTTAATTCATCATTAATTTCTGGCGCAGGAAAAATAGAGTGCGTGCCCGACAGCATCATTATGTCACCATTGATGAGTTTACCCCAGCCTGTTTGCTCTATTCTTTGTGACAGCATCTGATTAAAAACCATTGAACGTGCCGCTGAAAGCAGCATACTTTTATCGGCTCGTTTTTTAATTTTTTTCGATGCAGAGTCCTTTTTAAAATTTTAACGCCTTCGAGTTGAAACTCATCCCAGTCAGGCTCATCAGTAATTTCCAGATTAATACTAAACCATTGTGAGGTCACTGCATTTCTATCTTTTAAACCGGCATAACCAATTTCTTTAGCTTCAACTCCGACAAAGCGTGCTAATTGTCTGGCTAACCATTCAGTATTGGTATTGGTTTTTTCAATGTATAGATAGGCATGAGTGCCTTCACCTTCTGGTTCAAAACTGAGAGTTTCACGCACAATAAAATCAGCAGTATTTGTCTTAAACTTTGCACTACCCTGAGGAGCATTCTGGACATAAGCCAGCTCCTCTACTTTGAAAACAGGATAAAGTCTGGATAAATCGTTTTCGGTTTCACTCAATGTCTTTTCCATTTATTTCAAGATAAGAGTTATTTCTGTATTATAGAGTTACTGCACCAAAAGGACTACTGCATGAGCAGCAATACCTTCTTTACGACCGGTAAAGCCCATTTTTTCGGTGGTGGTTGCTTTAATATTAATTTGTGAGCGTTCAATATTCAAGTCTTCAGCAAGACAGGTACACATTGTTTCTATATGAGGTGCCATTTTAGGTGTCTGAGCAATGATTGTCATATCTGTATTGACAACTTTGTAGTCTGCTTTAATGACTTCCTGCATGACTTTTCTTAATAAGATTCGACTATCAATATTTTCAAATTCACTGGCCGTATCAGGAAAGTGTTTACCGATATCCCCTAATGCCAGTGCGCCTAACAAGGCATCACACAGAGCATGGACTAAGACATCACCATCAGAATGTGCCTGCAGCTCATGTGAATGAGGTATTTTAGCGCCGCCCATCACTATGAATGAAGAGCCTATTGAAACATCTGTTGAGGCTTTATCAGCAAAGCGATGTGCATCATAACCATGACCAATTCTTATCATTCGGCTCTCCCGTTTATCTTGACTGATTAGCAAAAAATTGCTCTGCAAGCTGCAAGTCACCCGGATGAGTAATTTTAATATTACCCGGCTGACCTTCTACCATTTTTGGTTTTAAGCCCTGTAATTCTAGCGCCGATGCTTCATCAGTCACTAAGGCATTAGTTTTAATGGCGTGAGTAAGCGCATCTTTGAGTAATTTAAGGGGAAACATTTGCGGCGTTAGTGCTCGCCAAAGGTTACTGCGATCGACTGTTGTCAGTACATTTTGTTGCGTATCACAACGCTTAACAGTGTCAGCCATAGGCAAGCCCAGCAGGCCACCAGATGAACTATTGCTTAATATTGTAATTAATTGATCAATATCATCACTGGTCAAACAAGGACGTGCAACATCATGAACCAGAGCCCAGTCATTGTCTGATGCATGAAGAGACAGTATATTTAAGGCATTAAGAACAGAATGACAGCGTTCCTGACCACCGGGAGCAATAATAATGGGCTTCTCTTTATTGCTATTGTCTTGATTAAAATGCTCTTGATTGTAATTGACAGATATCTCCTGCCAATACGGATCACCCTTAGTGACAGCAAGTACAATACCACTGATATCAGGGTGTTGGATAAAAACATTAAGCGTTTGTTCAAGCACTGTTTTACCTGCCAGAGGCAGATATTGTTTGGGTATTTTGCTACCCATACGCTTACCCACACCAGCGGCAGGGATGACAGCCCAATACTTCTTCCTAGGTGATAATGTATTTGCTAATGCTTGACTCATTAATTAAACCGGTTATTTTTTATTTTCAATAACGTGAAAAAAAGTTTCATCATCTTTAATCATTCCCAGCTCAGTGCGCCCCCTTTCTTCTATGGCACTCAAACCATGCTTAAGATCTAACACTTCAGCCTGTAATGCGTCATTGCGTTCTCTGAGGATCTGATTTTCTCTGATTTGCAGCTCAATAGCAGATTCCAGTTTCCTGACTTCCACAATACTGCCTTCGCCAACCCATAAATCATATTGCAGCGTCACTAATATAATTAATAAAATGCTAATAATATAATTCATTACTTAGTCGATCCTGAAAAAAGATAATCATCATGAATCGATAGATTATCGTACAACATTAATTGTAATTTTATTGTTCCTGATCAAAT
>JAHXIM010000459.1 GCA_025655635.1 gamma proteobacterium symbiont of Lucinoma myriamae
AAAAAGAGAGGCGACAACTATCCTGACACAAGGGGGGAATGAGTGTTCAGATTAGACCAGAATAGGTGTTCACGTTGGGCCGGAATATGCAATAATCTTTTTAAAAGAAAAAATGCATTCATATAATGGGTTAAAATTGCTCTCTATTCGATTTTTATTTTTTCAGTAAAAAGATTCTTTTTTACATTTAAAGTCCCTTAAAACTTAAAGTAATGCGGGTTTAATGATATACATTCATGGCTAAGGAAAATAAAATGGATGAACAGAATTTCTAACCACAATAAGAAAATTATTGACAAAGTTAGTTAATTACTAATTAACTAACTAACTTTCGGAGCATAAAAAATGCCAAGACCAGAAATTGAGATAGAAAAATACCAAACAGCTATGAAAAAGATGCTTTCTGAAGGATTACGAATTGATGAAATTACAGCCAGTAAAGTTCAAAAAATAGTGGGTGGTCAATTTCCCCGCATTCGTGGAATTGTTTCAGATTTTAAAGAAGAACATTTTGAAAGACAGGGGATAGAAAAAACATCACCCCAAGCTTCTTGGTTTAAAGATTTAGTCAGTTCTATTACTGAATCAACAGCTAACCAATTAAATGAAACTTGGATCACCATTAATACCGAAATTAGCTCATCTGTTGCTTTAGCCAGTGAATCATTTGAACAGAAAAAAGCTGAGTTAGAAGAAAAAGCACAAGAAGATTTAGAGCAAATAAAAACGTTAGAAAATAAAAATGAACAATTACTATTAGAATATGAACAAACCAAAGATGAAATTGAAAAACTAAAAAATCAGGTTAATTTACTTTCTGCAGAAACTAAAAATAAAGATCAGGATTTAAAAGAATTTAAGTCTGATATCAAAGATTTACAAAGTAATAATTTAGACTTAAATAAAGCCTTATCCTTAATTGAAGGACAAATTATTGAAAAAGACAAAGTCATTGCAAAATATGAAGCAAAACAATAAATAAAATGCCCAATTATAATCTACAAAAGTTATATTTTGATATTAGGTAGAACTAGCTGTAGTTGACCTTTAGGCCGTTATATTGAGAACAATTGGGAATTAATCGCATCTATCCAGTTAGGAGTAGGAGCAACTTTTTTCAGGTGAAATAATATAGTTAATCTCTCTATCTAAGTTTTAAAGGGGCACTGACTTGTTGTCTTAACGATAACGTAATAATAGAAACTATTTGATATTTTGGCAAATTAATGGTGGGATTACAGTGAGATATTTAACTGCTGAGCGGTGGATTAAAAGGCAGTTGCCCCCCACAATCCAAATATATCAAACACTCACACCTGTTTTTCATACAATATTACCCGTTTTAGGAGTGCTTTAATCAAACGGTTAGGTGTTTTTGTATGCAAAATTAATCTTGAAATAACAGGTATCGGGACAAAAATAGGTTAATAAGACTTTTTATTCACAGATTTTTGTATTAGCATGATATCCATGCCGTCCTTAGAGGGTAAATTATGATTTGTATTCCAATAAATAGGTTTCCCAACACATCATGGTGAAATGCTAGTTGAAGAAGTTTAACTCCTATGATTATTACTCAAATCTCAAATAGAGTTGTCTGATGCAATTCTCTAGGTTTGCTTATATTAGAACTGTTTGCACAGAAGTCAAGAAAGTTTTTTCTTAAACCTTCAGTTTATTCACTTCAAACTTCAAGGAAGTGATATATATCACTTCTTCATTAATTAATTGTAGGACTGTCTGATTGACAATTGTGAATTATAAGAGTATAGTTTATATCTAAACAGCATTATAGCTGAGTGACTCAGGCAAAAAGTCTGTTAAGCTCCTTATACATTATCTTTCCAGAGGTTTCTATGGCAAGGACTCATCGTGTACTTACTTCCCTTTCCTTTGGGATATTAATGTTTTCATTTTATGTATACTCTCCTCCTACGCTTGCTGCTCCACATATCACTTGGTCTCAGAAATCTATTTATAAATCGTTAGAAGGAGAGGCAAACTCTACTGTTCCTGTTACATTCACTACATATAAGGATATTGAAGAAGTCTACGTTAGTGTAGTGCCAGAGATAGCTCCATTTGTCTCAGTATCAATAGAGTCTTTCAATGGTTTTTTTGCTGGAGAGGTCTATGAGCTTGAGTTGCACTTTAAGGTTCCTGAAAACGCATTAATAGGAACTATTGAAGGCGTTATCCAGCTACGCTCCGGCAAGAATAATCTATCAAAACCATTACCTATCAAACTCGAGGTTCTTTCATTGGGTGGGATAAATATTGAGTCAACGAATTTTTGGTATGCGCTCTCATCCGAAAATACGTTAACGTATAGCAATGTGGAATACAGAAGTGAGATGAGTAATAGCTCTTTACAAAATGAATCATTTTTCAAAATCTACCGTCACGTAAATGTCAATCCGGAAAAGTTTAATATTACAGATTGGTTTGACGAGCACTTCTATCAAGGTGGATCTGCATACATTAGAAATCAGATGCATATGATGATAGGGGGTCGAGATGCGCTGCAAATTGAGGTGAGTGAGCTGGGTGGTATACGTGTTCATACCTATATTTTCGATAATGTAGACGTGCTGGAAGTATCTTACGGTCTTTTCGCTCCCCATTTTGTTGTTGATTACGAATCTATGTTGCAAAGCATAGAATTCACAGAAGTAAGTACAGGAGAGATGCGCTAGTGAAATTTATAATTTCCCTTTTTAAACTTATTCTACTATCAGTTTTTTTGTCTTTGTCGTTTTCTGCGTATGCCTACGATTCCGTCGATATTGCGATCGAGCAGTATGGAAAAAAATACGTTTGGGGTGATCAAGGGCCAGATATGTTTGACTGCTCAGGATTGACCCAGTACGTATATGGGCATGTTGGGATTGATCTGGATAGGCGATCTGTATACCAATCCACTTATGGAATACCTGTTTCAAAATCAGAACTTCGGCGAGGAGATCTCGTATTTTTTGCAAATGATGCTGATGATCTGGCAAATCAAATTGTTGGGCATGTTGGTATTGTCGTTTCACAAGACAAAATGATAAATGCTGTATGGGATAGAAAAGTAGAATATGACAATCTCTTTTCTGGATGGCCTAATGACTTATTTCTTTATGCCAAAAGAATAAATGCACCAGGTCCATCAACTAAGTTTGAGGTTGGTGATTCTGTAGAAATAACAGTGGATGATGTAATTGTTAGGGACTTGCATCGAGACTGGAAAAAAGCTGGAACCAAGTCAGATGGTTCTAAAGGGAGTGTAAATGCATTGCCAATATATTCCAACGGTTATTGGAGATGGAAAATAAACTTTGATTCGGGTATAGATGGATGGGTAGCAGAAAACTACCTAAAAAAGGCATCTACTGGAGGTGGAGGGACAATGTCATCACTGTGCCTAGAGAGGTTAAGTGAAGCGCAAACTGCATGGCAAATTCATTTCCCAAACTCTCCGTTAATAATGCTCAGCGTTGGCACAAACTCGACATGCAATACAAATAGTTGTGTTAACGCTACCATTGATATGTTCAGCGATTTGGGCATTTCTGCAGGATTAAATCATTGGAGTTTAGAGCAGGGTGATTATGATAATAAAGATTATAGTTCAGATTTTTATTTATCTGGATGTGTGGCTTTTCGCCCCGATATTTTTGAAGGAATGGGGTTGAGTGGCCGAGGAGATTTTGAGGCAGCTTGTATAGCTGACTTTTTAGGTAACTCTTTCTGGAAAGGTGAGAATTGCGCACTAGATGGATTCCCAATTCCAGCTGTCTTAGACTAATAGATAAGGATCCCAAGTTAAATAACTTCCGGTGACTTAGCTGGGAGTTTATTAGTTAAGCCCTTAGAAAAAATAATTTCCTCCCCCCCCCTATCATCCAGCACCATAAGCCATTGCAATAAAATTCCACAGGGGATCAAATTTATGGCATTTCAAGGGTACACCTTAAAATCTGCTACAGGAATATAAGTAAAAATCTTGCCTGATAAAGTCTGTGACGCGCCAGCCCGTGGGCCATATCCACAATCTCTTGACCAACTGATAAATAGCCATAAAATGTCAGAAATTGGCTAGATCAAGGCACCCTTATTGTTCAAAAAAAATTTCTATTTTATCGATTTGTAAATGGCTGATTTTCAGCTAGATTCAAATTTTAAAAGAAA
>JAHXIM010000409.1 GCA_025655635.1 gamma proteobacterium symbiont of Lucinoma myriamae
TTCTACCAATGATTATTGGTCACCAGTAGATTACGAAGAGATGCAAAAAGTTGTGTAATTGAGTGTCCTGAAAAGTGTTGACAGATCAAATCTTCTAGAGAATCTATATGTAAAATTCTGCATTCTCCCAACCCATTAAAATTATATGTATATAAAATGATACTCAAAAGTTGTCGAACAATGCAAGAGGAAAAAATTTGAAAATTGCACATATTGTTAATCCAGTAAAGGTAACAGAACAATCAGATTTATTTGTTGCTCAGCCTATTACATTTGAAACAATGAAAAGAGCTAAGGCTTGTGTTAAAAATACAAGCCTTAAAATTGATCTGGTTTATACTTGCTTTGATGAAGATTTGAATGTAGTACCAGAAGGTTTCATACAAACTCCACAATTGCATCGCTCTGTTTTAGATGTTGAGAAATTTGAAAAAGAAAGAAAACTACCCCTTATAAAAGATATTCTAGATCGTTTGTATGAAGTATCTGATGCTGATTATTTTATTTATACAAATGTAGATATTGGGCTGATGCCAGACTTTTACAATAAAGTAGAAGAGTTTATAGAAAGTGGTATTGATGGTTTTGTTATTAATCGTCGTACAATAAGTAATAAATTTACTTCTGTTGAACAAATTGATGAAATATATTTAGATGTGGGTGAAAAGCATCAAGGATATGATTGTTTCATATTTAAGCGGAAAGCATATGAAAAATATATGCTTGGTACTGCTTGTATAGGGGCAAATTGGATTGGTAGGGTTATTATAAGCAATGTACTTACCCATGCAGATAAGTTTAAAGTTTTTGAAGATGAATATTTAACATTTCACATTGGTGATGATAGAAGTTGGAAAATTGAAGAGTATAGTGATTTTGATAAGCATAATGAAAAAAATTTAATTGAGTTATTATTGAAACTGTTGCAAAGTGGAGCTATTGCTGAAAGGAATCTTTTAAATCTATTTGTAACAGAACATCATGTAAATGATTTCTTACAAGAAAAAATTAGAAATAACAATAAAGTAAAACTAGATTTACAAGTAGGAAAAAAAGAAATCTATGGTGATAAATATAAGCCTAGCGGACCTTGGAAAGAAGCTGCATTGTTGAGGCAAGATCCGGTGTTTATTCTTGGTTACCCTCGATCTGGAACGACATTATTACAATCATTACTAGCAACACAAGATAATATACTAACTTTACATGAAACTCATTTTTTTACATTGGTTAGAGACAGTTTACAAATTGAAAATGGCAAGATACCTTTTGGAGCACTTGATAAAATTATTGATGTTATTAGAGACAAAATTAGATTTTCAATTAATGCAGAAGAGCATGTTAGATTTCTGTCTAAAGAAGGAATATTATCACAAAAGATGCTTTTTGAAATACTTGTGACAGATAATTTAATAGATAAAGTAAATGATTTAAAAGAATTAGAAAAAAAACAGTGGATTGAAAAGACCCCAGATCATGTTTTTAAAATAGATATAATAAATAGATTTTACCCCAATGCTAAGTTTATTTTTGTGCTTAGAAGTCCAGAACAGGCCATACTTTCAAGAAGAATAAACTTTAGTAATGAATCTAAGCTAAGTATCCACGTACATGCACAAAGATGGATAAACAGCGTTGAAGCCATAGAAGCTTTTCAGCTGGAACATCCTGACAAGGTAAAAATAATAAAACTAGAGGACTTGGTTAACGATAAAGAAAGCTATGTAGCGGAACTCTGTGATTTTATAGGTATAGAGTTTAATCGTGAAAAAATCCAGGACCATAATAAAATTGCAAAGGAACTTGTTTTTCCATGGGAGCATTGGAAAAAAAATGTGCTGGAATCAAAAGTTTCTAAAAAAATTGCTGATAATCAGAAAGAGCTAAATGAAGCTGATTTAATGCCTTTTTTAGAAATTACACAAGAAAAGCTAAAACACTATGGTTATATGAATGATAGATATAAGCAAGCTTTAGAAAATCATAAAAAAAAGAAAAACAAACCAGTGAGCACTTCGGTTGAAATTGAGAACTTAATATTATCATTTGATGAATTAACAATCTATAGTCTTTTTAAAAATCCGATAAAAAAATATAAAGCCTATAAAGCCATGATAGCAAGTTATTATCAAATAAAAGAAAAGGAAAATAAGTGATTCCTTTAATAACAATAGTCACAGTGACTTACAATGCAGCAGAAAGTCTTGAAGAAACGATTAAAAGCATTGTCACTCAAGATTATGAAAAATTAGAATATATCATAATAGATGGTGGTTCCACTGACGGTACGCTAGATATTATTAATAAATATCAAAAGCATATTTCATTTTTTATCAGTGAAGAAGATAACGGTATTTATGATGCTATGAATAAAGCTGTTAAACATTCAAACGGAGTGTTTATTAACTTTATGAACGCCGGTGATATATTTTATGCGAATAATACGATTAAGAAGCTTGTTAGTACTGCCGATTTAAAGGCGGGCTTAATTTTTGGTGATACAGTTTTTTATACTGAAGATGGTAAACAAGACCTTGTTAATGCAAAAAGCACTGATGAATTATGGAAAGCGATGATTTTCAATCACAATAGTCTCTTTGCAAAGAGAGAATTATTGATAAGATTTCCATTTGATCTATTTTATAAAATAGTAGCAGATTCAAAATTCGTTATAGAGTGCTTTCTTGACCACCAAAAATTTTGTAATGTAAACATGATTGTAAATAAATATCTCACAGGAGGCTTTTCTGATGAAGCCTCAATCTTACGCACAATTGAAAGGTGGAAACTTGTTTCAGATTATAAATTGCAAAATCAAGTTGAGATTAATGACTTTTACTTTAAGCGGTTAATGTATGAACCATTTTATAATAAGAAATATATGGAAAGAAATACCAGGAAAAAAGTAGAGACAAATATCTCTTCAACACAACAAATTGATTTATCTGATCTTACAGAACGGATAACCAACAGTAATAAAAAAGTATTAATTTATTCTCCAATTCCAGTTTTTCCTGCTATTCAAGGGGCAAGAATACGAATTTCCATGTTAGCCAATGCCTTAAAGAAAAAAGGATACGACCTGTATTTGGTGTTGTTGGGTTCAGACTGGGTTGATCCCGATAGATTTGATCCTACTAATGTAGGTCAACAGTATCAAGAGCTTTTTACTGAAGTTTTTCACTTTCCAAAGTTAAAAGAACATTCAAAACTTATGGGTAAAAATATTGACATTGATGATGCCTATGAAGAGCAACTTGGTCCAGCTATAAAAAAAATCATGTATGAGCATGAGATAAAGGTCATTTTATTTAATTATATTTTTCAATCAAAAGTTTTGGAGTATTTACCGAAAGATACCGTTAAAATTATTGATACACATGATAAATTTACAGATAAATATAAAATTTCTACGTGGTATTCTTATGACGCAGAAAATGAGTCAAAAGGACTCTCTAGGGCCGATCTTATTTTCTCCATACAAGATAATGAAAAAAAATATTTTGAGAGTATAACAAACAAAAAAGTTATTACTATAGGACACATCACAGAAAATCTCTTTATTGATAAATCCTATAAAAGTTTAGACTCAATAGGTATTATTAGTTCTGGCCATGATAAGGATCTGATGGCTGTAGAAAAGTTTGTGAAATTATTTATGCAATTAAATAATTCAGATCTTAAACTAAAAATTTGTGGAATGGTAGGAGACAAACTATATGATAAATATGCACATCCATCAATAGAATATCTGTTTGTGGTAGATGATTTAAGAGATTTTTATTCTGCTATAGATTTATGTGTAATTCCTCCTGAATATGGAACAGGCTTAAAAATAAAATCTGCTGAGGCTTTATCTTTCGGTATACCCATTGTTTCGACTAAACATGGTTTTGAAGGCATAGAGTCAGGTAGCAAATTTCATGGTGCAAAAAATATAGATGAACTTTTTGAGCTGATCTTAGAAATTAAAAGCAACCAAAGTATACTAGAGGAATTGAAGCAAGAGAGTAGAAAATGTTACTTAAATTTTTCTGAAAAAATAGAAAAAAATTTACAATCCATTTTTGGTAAGAATCAACAATTGTTGTGGTCTAATAGAACTGGATACTTTAATAAGAGATAATAACTATCAATTATTGAGGTGTCAAAATGGGACAGAAACGAACATAC
>JAHXIM010000119.1 GCA_025655635.1 gamma proteobacterium symbiont of Lucinoma myriamae
CATCTCTTACTCCTGTTTATTGACTTTAGTTTAACTCTTTAGGAATATGAATTCTGATTTTGTTGTCTTAATTTTTTGGGGTATTATAGAATGATGAATTTATCCAATACATCGTCAGTACATATTTACCGAGCAACGACTTGACCTATCAAGAAAAAATCCAAATTGTATTTTCATCAACTGAAGAATTTACTGCAGCTATGGATTATTTTAAGTTGACTAGTGGCATGATAGCTAAGCATTGATAATTATCGGCCACCAGTCATAAGTGCAGCCCCTAAAGGCTATGTAAAGCACAATCACCAGGATAATTTAATCTCATGCATAGAAAGCATAAAGTGCAGCAAGAACTCCACCCAAACCACAACCGAACATAACGGCCGAAATGATAAAGGGAAAAGAGTTTCCAGAGTCTTCCCAATAGCTTCCGTTTTCACAGTTATTACACACTAAAGTGTCTTTATTCTTACATTTTACACAATGTTTCATTGAACTTTCTCCGGAATTCATTTTGATTGTCATTTATTATTAAATAGTAATGATGTGGTACTCTTTCAAGTACAGAAGTTTATCTTTCCTAATCATGAGGCATAACTTAATTGAAAAATATAAAAAGGGTATGTTTTAAGTTTTACCTCTGGTGCTTATATGGTTGAGCCATGCTTAAATTTTTTAACATCAGATAACCCTATGTTTTGTCATATTGTTTATTTTTTTTCGATCCCCATTTCAAAAGTATGGATATTTCAGCACTTAAAAATTTATTACTTCAAGGCCAGGATAGTGTCATTTTGCGTTTTGGACTGGGCAATGCTTTGTTTAAATCAGGGCAGGCTTCAGAAGCAATTTCACATTTAAAAGCAGCAATAGAGTTTGATCCGGAATATTCAGCTGCCTGGAAAATACTAGGTAAAGCATTAGTGGAAATCGGCGACAAAGAGCAGGCTATTGAGGCGTATAAAAAAGGCATAGTAGTGGCAGAAAAAAAAGGTGATCGACAAGCGGTTAAAGAAATCCGTGTTTTCTTAAAACGACTGCTGAAATAAAAAATACTTGAATGAAACCCACGCCTATAAATAAAGCGCTGCAAACTATCCTGGCTTATCACCAACAAACCAAACATCATTTTCAGCGTTATGCATCAGGTCACGATGGCTTAGACTGGAAAAATCAGCCTAAGCCATTTCGAACCTTTGAAGACTGCACAGAACTTGAGCTGCCATTACTGATACAGCCTGCAAATGCCCTGTATAACGATTTATACCAGGCAGAAAAGATTTCTTCTCGAGCTCTCTCATTAAAAAGTGTCGCACAGTTACTGGAATTATCCCTTGGTATCTCAGCATGGAAACAATATGATAATACCCGTTGGGCACTTCGTTGTAACCCGTCAAGCGGTAATTTACACCCAACGGAATCCTATATTATCACTGAGAATTGTGAAGGAATTTCAGATGGTGTACATCACTATGTAAGTCGTGATCACATTCTTGAAAAACGCTGCCAATTTAAACATGAGAAATCATTACTGCCGGATAATTCCTTTCTTGTAGGCCTGTCTTCGATACATTGGCGAGAAGCATGGAAATATGGTGAGCGCGCCTTTCGTTATTGTCAGCTTGATGCAGGACATGCTATTTCATCTATTCGTTATGCAGCCGCTGTATCAGGCTGGCAAGCACATTTACTGACTTCAGCTAGTGATGCAGATATTGAAACTATTTTGGGCATTAATCGAGAAGCTGACTTTGCCGCAGCAGAACGTGAGCATGCCGATGTGATGTTACTAATAATGACAGAGAGCACGACACAGAGCACAAAATCATCTGATACACTTTTATCATTAAAAAAATTAGCTAATAGAGCAGGGAACAGTCAATGGTACGGGCAGGCTAACACGCTTTCACAGCATCACCTCGATGACTGGCCTGTCATTGCTGATGCCGCACTGGCCTGTATAAAACCTGAAACAGATGAGCAAATATGGCAGGCGCCAGTTTTTCCTGAACCTGTCTTAAAACCTGGTTCAGGCAAGGCAGCAAGCACTATAATTAAACAAAGACGCAGTGCACAGGGATTTGATGTCAGTGAACAATTATTCGCTGAGCCATTGCTAACTGAAAAAGCATTGTATCGAATGTTAGATTTAACTTTACCACGTCAGGCGACACCACCCTGGGATGCGATTTCATGGGAACCCAGGATCCATCTGCTTATTTTTATTCATCGAGTCGAGGGTCTTGAATCTGGTTTGTATCTTTTCTTACGAAATGATGAAATTAAAATGAAATTTAAAGCCAGTTTAAAGCAAGACCTTGAATGGCTTAAACCTGACGATTGTCCAGAACATCTGCAATTGTTTCGTCTGGCAGCAGGTGATGCCAGAGAGGCTGCAAAAACATTATCCTGTCATCAGGATATTGCCAGTGATGGTGCATTGAGCTTTGGGGTGCTGGCTGAATATCAATCGAAGTTAATTAATAAACCATGGGTTTATCGACAATTGTTTTGGGAAGCAGGTATTCTCGGGCAGGTGCTTTATCTGGAAGCTGAGTCAGCTGGACTTCGTGGTACCGGCATTGGTTGTTATTTTGATGATGCAGTACATGAGCTGATGGGGTTAAATAAAAATGATGACACACTTCAGAGCCTTTATCATTTCACTATAGGCAAAGCACTTAAGGATAATCGAATACAGACTTTGCCGTCTTATGCCCATTTGCAACGCAGTAATTCTGGATAGATATTTTCTTTTGCCTATTCTTTCGCTCAATGTCCTATCACATAGGATTAACTGAATAAATGGAAAGTTTTTTAAATATAAGTTGTCAATATGATGATGCTCAGGCGGTTATTACGAATTGTCTTACACAACTTGAAAAAGTACCCGATGAATTTAATTTTGCTTTGTTTACGCCACCGATGCCATGTCAGCGGATTATCCTGATTTATTACAACAATGTAAGAAAAAAACGGGCATTGAACATTGGCTTGGTACTATATGGTGTTGGAATTATTGCATCTGGTAAAGAATATTATGATCTACCTGCAGTAAGCATCATGCTGGCAAAATTTGATGTTAATGACTTCACCATGCTTCCCCGGATGAAAAAAGTAAATGATCTGGCGCTGCTTAACGGGTGGTCAGAAAAAAACTTGACCAACTTCGGCATTATTCATGGTGATCCCTTTTACCAGGATACACAACACCTCATTGAAGATATCCAGCATCAGGTTGAAGAGAGTTTTCTTGTTGGTGGATTGACATCATCAAGAGATAATCAATATCAGGTTTCTGATGAGATGTATTCTGGCGGTGGTGTCTCAGGTGTGTTTTTTTCAGAAAATATTCCCGTATTAACTAATCTGAGTCAAGGGTGTCGCCCAATTGGTATTAAACGAACTATCACCCGTGCAAAAGACAATGTGGTATACAGCCTTAATGATAAACCTGCACTTGATGTATTGATGCAGGATTATAAAATCACCTGTATCAGTGAATTAAAAGAACGTGCGGGTGAAATTTTTACAGGTCTGTGTATTACTGGAAGTGACCAAAGTGATTATACCGTGCGTAATCTGATTGGTATCGATGTTGAACAGAAACTAATTGCAATTAATGATTCCTTCACTGAAGGTCATGAAATGATATTTTGTGAACGTAATGAACAGACGGCTGTCGATGATATGCAGTACATGCTTGATAAAATTTCCAGTCGTCTGAAACAAAAGCCTAAGGGCGGTATTTATATTTCCTGTTTGGGACGCGGCAGAGAGCAATTTGGTCTGGATTCTGAAGAGGTAAAAATGATACACAAGACTCTTGGTGATTTTCCTTTGACAGGATTCTTTGCAAATGGTGAAATTCACCATAATAAACTGTATGGTTATACTGGCGTGTTAACACTATTTACCTGAATATTCACAATCATTTAATCTCTTTTGTTGCGTGATAAAATATATAATTTTGATGGGGTTACCTGTAGTTGTTCTGGTGCTCAATGCAGTACACCCATCAGATCATCACCTGAGTAACCTCTTAATACTTGACTAAAAAAGTTGGTTGTTGTATAGTCAAAATTATTCGAGAAATAAGGGTGTGAATATGTATAATCAATTTCATGATAATATGAATATTGGCTATGAGCCTTTTTCCAGAATTGTCTATA
>JAHXIM010000258.1 GCA_025655635.1 gamma proteobacterium symbiont of Lucinoma myriamae
TTGATCAGGAACAATAAAATTACAATTAATGTTGTACGATAATCTATCGATTCATGATGATTATCTTTTTTCAGGATCGACTAATTAATAAATCTGATATCTGTAATTTAATACCAGATAACTTAGCTTTGTTGTATGTTATAAAACATTTGAGATAAAAATTCATAATAAACTCATACTTTCTTGAAATTGAATCAATTAAAGTAACTTGGTACATTAAAGTTCTGCAGCCAATAAGAATATCAATGTCTGGGTACACAATCCTGAAGTGCTTCCAAAATATTAAAGCTCATGAATTCGATGAAATGATTGATACAACCAGCAAACTTTAATAAGATATTGCACCAGTACAATTTGATGGCTAAATTAATTTAAAACTATTCACACACGGCTAATTTATGAAACATTCTTTTTTGGTGGTTGTTTTTTGTTGTTCAATTTTTTATTCCTTTACTGCTTTTTCACAGGATGATGCAGACGATGTGATTAAATATCGTCAAAATATGATGAAAACAATCTCTATGCATTATAAATCATTAAAACTGCTTTCTGCTGGAAGGATCACTCAACCCGATCAGTGGTTACCACAGGCTCAAGGCTTGAATAATATGGCCAAAATGACTACAACTGCTTTTCCAGAAGAATCAGATTTTGGTGAAACAGATGCCAAAGAATCTATCTGGGAAAATAAACCTGATTTTAATAAGAAAGCTGAAGCTTTGCTTAAGTTTTCTGGAAAGTTGGTTTCAGTAATCGAACAAGGTAAACAACAACAAGCTGCAGAGTTATTACGAGAAATTAGCCAATCCTGTAAAAACTGTCACAAAAAATATCGAGAAAAATAAGCTTTTTTTAGTTACAGCAGCTTAGTCTGGTCTTAGTGACCAACTGATGATAGCCGAGTAGCGTAGTTTATCCGCTGCCAACCCCAGAGTAAACCTAACTGCCGCTTCCAGGTTGAAATATTAATACATTGATATCAACGCATATCCCCTGGCCTGATAACCGCTCAGGAAACAGAAAGTGTTGCCGTCAGAGGGGTACATTCAAGCATTGCTTCAGGAGTCACGCCCATACGATTGGATGCAATGGCACATACTTCCAGCGTTACGCCTTCCTTAATCTGCAGAATAATCCTTCTACTTGATGAGCCTGAAAAAGAACATCCTAAAGTGCCCGGTATTTTTTTAGTGTGGATTAATAAAGAGTAGAGGATATAAATTCAATGATATATTTCAAGTTATAAAGTAAAAATCAGTTCATTTTGGTTATTCTGTTCAGGTAAAACTGTCGATGGATAATCTTGTTTTTCCTGCTACTGCCAGCCAATGACTTCGTAACCACGATCACGCAGGCATTTTTGTACAAAGTTTTTAAATACAGGAGATGTATCAGATGACTTTATTGCACCACGTGTTGTTCCTGCTGCAGCCCCTGCAAGGGCACCCGCTGCAGCCCTGTTCCAGGCATCACCATAAACTAGTCCCCAGGCACCGGCAGCTGTGCCGCCGATAGCAGCTCCGCCCGCAGCATTCTTGACAATTTCACCATCTTTCGTTTCATTGACACCGGAAGATCGAGCAATAGCCATGCAGCTTGCGATATCATGATTAGCTACATGCTGTCCTACCTGGTTGAAATAAGCATTCGGATAAAGTATCGGCTTTGGCGGGCTGGTGGCACAGCCCAATAGAATAATTGCCAATGACAGTGATGTTACAGTTGTTTTGATCGCCATTCTGATCCCATTGCAGTTATCTGTGAGTATAACAGCCAGCCGGGTGCCAGCATTGACTCTACTATGCAAGTATAGGAAATTAAATGATATTTTTCAATTTGTAGATGGCAAAAAGGGCTTTAAACTGTTTGACTGATACATCTTATTAACCAATGTTATAAAACGTCGAGCCTGTAATTCTTATGTCTTACCTGGATGCATAGATTTTGTTATACAAGGATAATAATTAAAACTATATAAAAAAGGGACTGTGATTTCTTGTACCTGACATTTATGGGAGCGATGATTTTTCAGTCAAATTAAAATAAGTTCACAATGCCTTGAAAAGCGTTCTGATTCAGATAATATAGAACATGAACAATCAGTCTTCCCCGATATTAGCACCATGGATGTAGAAGACAATAGAAGATGAGGAAGTATAGCAATGATAAAGTATCCTGCAGCAACCATTCGCTACAGTTTTATAAGCATTCAAGTGTGTGTTTTTCTTCTATTCATATCGCTGTATGGACATGCACAGACTGTTTCTGTAACGATGGAATCGGTTACAGATAAGCAAGCGGAACAATACAGCAAAGAAGTGACTAGTACGCTTGAAACTCTGGCCACCTTTTCTAATATGAGAGACGAATTGATACAGGATATTAAAGTCCTTAACAAAAAGATTGATTCAACAAAATCCGAGTCAGAAAAAAATGGGCTGAAGCAAGAGCTCGCCAGACTTCGGGCTGATCTGAAAACGACAACAAAAAATATGGATAATATTGCTGCCAGCGTCGACATCTCACGTCTGGAATCAAAAATAGAGCAGGAATTCAGCTTTCAGAAAGAAATTTTTTCTTTGCTGAAACCAGCGCTTGAAGAAATGAAAGAGATGACCGCTCAGGTACGCAAAAAATCAATGATGCGGGAGAAGATTGCGTATTATGAAGAGCGGATACCTGTGATCGAAGAGGCACTCTCGAATATTAACACCTTACAAGAACATAGTACTGATAAGTCACTCAATAAAATGTTAAAAAAAACCGCAGCTATTTGGCAAAAAAAACAGGCTTTTATGATGAGCGAATTACAGGTAGTCAGGTTACAGCTACAGGAAATTGAAGACTCAGAGGTTTCAATCGCTGAGTCCTCCCAAAGCTATATGAAATCTTTCTTTAAGAAACGCGGTCTCTATCTAACAGAAGCCCTGATATCTGTAGTGGCCATTTTACTGTTATCACATCTGACCTACACTGGTATGCAGCGTTATTTACCGGGGTTTCAGAGAAAGCATCGTAGTTTTCGTATTCGACTGATTGAGCTGTTTCACCGAATTTTTACCATTGTTCTAGCTATTCTGGGGCCAATGATAGTGTTTTATCTGGCGGAGGACTGGGTGCTTTTCAGCCTGGGTATATTACTTCTTTTTGGTATTGCCTTAACCTTAAGGCAAACGTTGCCGAAATACTGGAAGCAAGCTCAACTGTTCCTCAATATTGGACCTGTGAGAGAGGGAGAACGGATTTTGTGCGATGGTTTGCCCTGGCAAGTTGAACGGATAAACTTTTTCTGCACTTTTTTTAACCCGGTGGCCGAAATCAGCCAGCGCGTACCTATCACTACTTTGACTGACTTAAAATCAAGACCTGCCGTATTAAATGAACCCTGGTTTCCCTGCAAAAGGGGAGACTGGGTGATTCTCAACGATGGCGTGCGTGGTAAAGTGGTTGGTATTTCAATTGAAATGGTTCAGTTGGTACAGCGGGGTGGAGTCCAGGTGACTTATCAAACCAGTGATTTTCTCGCCAACTCACCAAAGAACCTGGCCGCTAATTTTCGTATTAAAGAAATTCTGGGGATCAGCTATTCTTTACAAGAGAAAAGTACAACAGATATTCCCGAAAAGCTTCATGCTTACATTCTGCAGCGTGCTGAACAAGAAAGTTATGGTGAACAGTTACTCAACTTGAGAGTGGAATTTGCACAGGCAGGAAGTTCCTCTCTGGATCTGGTAGTGATTGCTGACTTCACAGGAGAAATGGGTGATTTATACAACCGGCTACGGCGAGCTATTCAGCGCTGGTGTGTTGACGCCTGCACTGAGTACAATTGGGAGATACCTTTCCCGCAGATGACTTTGCATGGAGTTTTGACCGAAACCGAGCAGTAATCTTAGTATTGTAGTTATTGTCAGGTTAAGCAGCCAGATAAAGAATGTGTTCAAAAGTGGTTAAAACTCCTGAGTACACGTTTTTCAATCGAAATTTGTGCCTGTGTTACTATGTTTAATCACCTGCATACTGTCTTTCAATTCTTTAATTGCCTCAGAGCATTACATGAGTGAGATATTAACCTAAAAAACGCAGTAGCCCATGCAACGACATAATATCCAGCACCAAACTTCTCATAATTGAACTGTTTTTCTCTAGGCTG
>JAHXIM010000063.1 GCA_025655635.1 gamma proteobacterium symbiont of Lucinoma myriamae
TCGGCGTAAAAATATGAAAAAGTATACCTGATAAGGTCTTTTTTTATATAGTATTTATCTATAAAAACTTCATCTACCAAAACTTCATCTATTAAAATAATAGAAGATTTGATAGATGAACACGATTTAAACGTTATTTCACAGGATAAGGTGTTACTTTATCCAGCTTCCAGATATCACGATTATACTCTTCCATTGTACGGTCAGTAGAAAATTTACTACTGCAAAGCGTATTGCTAATACTCATCGTAGTCCAGCGCTTAGTATCCTGATAGGCGATAGAAACTGCTTCCTGAGCATCAATATAAGAACGCAGATCAGCCAGAGTCATCCACATATCACGTGGGTTTTTAAGCGATTGAATAATGGGATCAAATAGCTTTGGTTCACATTGATTAAAGTAACCGGATTCCAGCATTGTGATAACATTCAAAATGTCTCTATCGGAATTAATGATAGCTATTGGATCATAATGACTTCGTGATGTTTCAATTTCTTCGGCAGTTAAGCCAAAGAGGAAAAAGTTTTCTGCCCCAACTTCTTCTCTAATCTCAATATTTGCACCATCTAAAGTACCAATGGTGAGAGCGCCATTCATCATAAACTTCATATTACCAGTACCTGAAGCTTCTTTTCCAGCTGTTGATATCTGTTCAGAAAGATCGGTACCAGGACAAATAACTTCCATGGCCGAGACATTATAATTGGGGAAAAATGCGACCTTTAGAAAACCATCAGCCTGAGGATCATTGTTAATGATGTCAGCAATATTACTGGTGAGTTTGATGATGAGTTTTGCCATGGCATAACCAGGGGCTGCTTTACCACCAATTAACACACAACGACTTGTCCAGTTTTTGGTATCGCCAGCTTTAATTCGATTATATAAATGAATAATATGCAGAAGATTGAGTAATTGCCGCTTGTATTCATGAATTCGCTTCACCTGGACATCAAATAACGCATTGCTGTTAAAATCGACATTACACTGTGCTTTAACCAGCTCAGCCAGCTTAACTTTATTGGCTTGTTTAATTTTTTGCCATTGAGTACGAAATGCTTTTTTGTTTATATGCTTTCGTAGATTTTTTAATTGTGACAGATCATTAATCCACTTTTCACCGATATTATTACTAATTAACTGTCTCAATTCTGGATTGCAGCCTGCTAACCAGCGTCTGGGTGTAACACCATTGGTTTTATTATTAAATTTATGAGGCCAGAGTTGGTAGAAGTCGTTAAAGAGACCTTTTTCTAATAGTTCAGTGTGTAGTGCTGCAACCCCATTGACTGAAAAACTGCCGATAATAGCAAGATAGGCCATGCGTACGTGAGGAACAGGGCCTTCTTCAATTATTGACATGCGTCGTATACGTTGCGCATCACCCGGCCAGCGCATAGCCACTTCTTTTAGAAAACGTGAGTTAATTTCATAAATGATTTCTAATAAACGTGGTAGTAGATATTTGAATAAATCAACAGACCATTTTTCCAGTGCTTCTGGTAGAAGAGTGTGATTGGTATAAGCCATGGTTTTAGTCGTGATGGACCAGGCGTCGTCCCAGGAATGATTATACTCATCAATCAGCAGGCGCATAAATTCAGCGATTGAAACCGTCGGGTGAGTATCATTGAGCTGAAAACAATTTTTTTCAGCAAAGTTGCTAAAATCATTGTGGTTTTTCAGCCACTCACGAATCACATCCTGTAAGCTGGCAGAAGCAAGAAAATACTGTTGGCGTAAGCGTAGTTCTTTACCATTTTCACTGGCATCATTTGGATAGAGCACCATGGTAATATGTTCGGCTGAATTTTTTTCTTCAACGGCTTCGGTATAACTGCCGGAATTAAATTCATCGAGGTCAAATTCATCTGTTGCTGCAGCCTTCCATAGGCGCAGGGTATTAACTGTGCCATTTTTAAAGCCGGGAATTGGAATATCATAGGGGATTGCCAGTACATCTCTGGTGCCATCCCAATAAGCATTCAGCTTACCTTCTTTATTTGAATGATACTCTGTATGGCCGCAGAATTTGACGCGTTGTGTATATTCGGGTCGTTCAAGCTCCCAGGGATTGCCATTTAAAAGCCAGTGGTCAGTATCCTCAACCTGATGACCTCCTTCAAGGCGTTGTCTGAACATACCGTATTCATAGCGTAATCCATAACCTTTGACCGGCAATTGTAAGGTAGCACAACTATCGAGGAAACAGGCTGCCAGACGTCCCAGACCACCATTACCAAGTCCTGCATCCTGCTCAGTATCGGCAATTTCTTCCATATCCAGGCCTAATTGATAAAATGATTTTTGAACTGCTTCATTTAAATCAAGATTAAGCATGCAGTTTCCCAGTGCGCGACCCATTAAAAATTCTAATGAGAGATAATAGGTGCGTTTACAGTCACTGTCTTCGTAAGTAAATTGCGTATTCTTCCAGCGTTCCATCAGGCGATCGCGCAAAGTAAAGCTTAATGCTTTGTAAGGATAATGAGTTGCCTTGCAATCTTTACTTCGACCCAAAGTATGATTGTAATAATATCTAAAGCAGTCAGTTAATGATTTAGCATCCATTCCTAATGGCGGTACTATGGTTAGATCATCAACGGGTTTACTTTTAATCATGAGCTGTAAATTACTGAAACTTTTGTGCATAGAAAATATTAACCTGAATGAATTGATATTGAATTGAATTGAGTAATTATGGCGCAGCTAAGTAAATTGTCAATTCATTTTTGATGCTTAATTTGATTGCTGTAATGTGATGAGCTCAATGAATATAACAAGTAAAGTCTTAATGAAGAATTAAGGTCCTAGCTGATCATCGCTCACTCTTGGAATATGATAGGCTTCAGCTGCTTCGATATCAACTTCACCATCATCGTTAAATAAAGGCAGGTCATATTCATTCCAGCCTTTGAGACCTGTTTTTAAAGAATGAGTATGCTCAAACCCCATTTGCTTCATAGTTTGGGCCGCCAGCAGGCTGCGATTACCAGAACGACAGACCACTACTATTTTTTTGTCACGGGCACGAACTAATTCGGGCACTGTTTCATCATAACCCCATTCACAGGCTGATTCTAATACGCCGCGGGCTATATTAAGTGAACCTTTTATCCACATATTGCGGTATTCATAAGGCTCACGGATATCCAGGAGCATGAAGTTTTCTTTGGCCTCAATCATTTCTTCAACATCCCATGGGAATAGTTCATCCACTTCATGTTGAGCATTTTTTAATAATTCATTAAATTTAATTGCAGTCATAAAAATTCTTTATTAGCTTTTTGTTAGATATTAGTTGAGTAAATCATGAGTCTGACTTTTTTAAGAGTCCATGCTGAACGGCCATAACAGCAGCTTCTACACGAGAATGAATATTGAGTTTTCTCAGGATAGCTTTTACATGCAGTTTGACCGTACCATCGGAAATATCCAGATTGCGGGCAATGACTTTATTGCTCTGGCCTTCAGCCAGAAGAAAAAGAATCTCGGTTTCTCTGGGAGTGAGTCCTGAAAAAGGACTGGGTTCAGGTGCCGGCGGTACATGTCCTTGAACAACTTTTGCTAAAATAGGGGTTAGATCAGGTGCTACAACTGTTTTGCCATTGTGAATATCCTGTAGGGCTCTGACCAGTTCATCAGGCTGCATACCTTTGAGTAAAAAACCTTGTGCACCGCATTGCAGGGCTTCAATTAAGTCTCGTTCATCATCCACAGTGGTGAGAATGGCGATGGGCATTTCTTCGCCTTGTTCACGCAGACTCTTTAATACTTCAATGCCGTCCATATCCGGCATGCGCATATCAAGTAGTACGACATCAGGTTTTTTTTCATTAACAATTTTCAAGCCTTCCTGGCCACTACCCGCACTGGCAACGACTTCAATCCCCATTCTTTCCAGCAAACCCTGCAGCCCTGCACGGAAAAGTGTGTGATCATCAATTAATAAAACTTTCATAGATTCTGTCTTTTTATAGTTAACATTTTAGTTAAAAGCGGTCAGTTCAAAGTGATTAGTAAATAGTCTATTCTTTAGCATGACTATGTAGTCGACCCTGAAAAAAGACAATCTCAATGACACAATAGATTATCGTACAATATTGATTCTATTTTTATTGTTCATGATCATATTGTTA
>JAHXIM010000194.1 GCA_025655635.1 gamma proteobacterium symbiont of Lucinoma myriamae
GGCAGGATGCTCTACCCTATAAATTCCAGAAAACTATCTCTCTTGCTTCAAATTCGCTATATTTTTACCCACTAATTTTCCTGAAGAGCCGAATTTAACAGTACTCTATGTCGAAGATGAAGCAGATGTAAGAGCATCAACATGCAGTCTGTTAGAAAATTATTTTGCCAGAGTTGATACGGCAAATAATGGTATAGAAGGTCTTGAACTATATAATAGAATGTTAACTGAAAATCGCTATGACCTGGTCATCAGTGATATTAATATGCCTCGTTTGACGGGCTTAGAAATGCTGCGTGAGATCCGTAATCAATATTCTGAACAGCATGTTATATTAATGACAGCTCATACTGAAAAAGATTATTTTCTTGATGCCATAAAATTAGCTATCAATCATTATTTAATAAAACCTATTGAGCTGAATGAGTTATCACAGGTACTTTTTCAATCAGCTAAAAATATTGTTAATCAGAAAAAAATAGTGCTGCAGGAAGTTAAAGAAAAACAGCGAATAGAGCGTAATGAAGCCTATCAAAAAGCCTTATTAAAGTGGTCTAATGTTGACTTTGAAAATACCGATAATGCTATAAAAGAATTAACAGAGATTTCTGCAGCCACACTGAATATCGATCGAGTCAGTTTCTGGATGTTTAATAAAGAACAGACAAGCATAACCTGTAATGACCTGTTTATCTTAGAAGAAAATGCTCATTATCAGGGTATGAATTATGATAGAGCAGACTACCCTGATTATTTTAAGAGCTTAGATAAACGTCGTGTTTTGATGGTAGATGACGCCAGACAAGATGAGCGTACTTGTGAATTTAAAGAAAAATATCTTGAACCTTTAGATATCTATTCAGTGCTTGAAATTCCAGTGATTCAAAATCAGGAATATCTGGGACTTATTAGTTACGAATCAACAGGTGCGATACATCATTGGAACTTTGAAGAACAGGAATTTGCCATGACGCTGGCAAATAATATTGCTCTTTCGCTGGAAATTAAAAAACGCTATGAGGTTCAAGAGAAACTAAAAATACAAAAAGACAGATTGAGCCATCAGGCACATCATGATCAACTTACTGGTTTGCCGAATCGCACACTATTTCTTGATTGTCTGGAGCAGTCAATTAAACAAAATCAACGTAACAAGAAAAAAATGGCACTCCTGTTTATTGATCTTGATCGCTTTAAAGAAATAAATGATTCTCTGGGCCATGACGCAGGAGATAGGGTATTAAAAATTTTATCACAAAGGCTGGCTGAACAGATACGTGATTGCGATACACTCACTCGTTTAGGTGGTGATGAATTTACCATCATATTAGACTCAATTTCCGATACAGATATTGTTGTTAACATTATTCAAAAATTGATATCCTGTACCAAAAATTCAATTGTTATTGATGGACAAGCACTTTATGTTACATTGAGTATTGGCATTAGTTTATTTCCCGATGATGGTCTGAATGTAGAAATACTGCTTAAAAATGCTGATGCTGCAATGTACAAGGCAAAAGATAATGGTCGAAATACCTATGAATTTTACACAGAGGAAATGACAAAAAAAGCAGTTAACCGGGTTGTGATGGAAAGTAATCTGCGACAAGCTATTGATAAAAAAGAATTTTGTATTAATTATCAGCCGCAATATGATGCCAGCAATGATAAACTGATTGGCATGGAGGCCCTGATCCGCTGGCAAAGTAAAGAGCTTGGATTGATCCCTCCCGATAAGTTTATTCCTTTTGCAGAAGAGACGGGCTTAATTGTAGAAATTGATCGCTGGGTTATGGACACTGCAATGAAGCAATTTTCACAGTGGTATCAGGAGGGGCTTAATCCGGGTATGCTTTCTCTTAATCTGGCCATAAAGCAGCTTCATGATAAAGAATATATCGATTTTATAAAATCATTACTGAAAAAATATCACTTTAATGAAAATTGGCTGGAGCTTGAGATCACAGAAGGACGTATCATGAACGACCCCGAATCAGCTATTAAAACACTCAAGAAAATTAAAGGTTTAGGAATCAGTCTTGCAATTGATGACTTTGGTACGGGTTATTCGTCACTTTCCTATCTGAAACGTTTACCTATTGATACCTTAAAAATTGATCGTGCATTTATTATGAACCTGCCTGATGGTGAGGACGATGCCACAATATCAAAAGCCATTATCGCATTAGGAACAAGCTTAAGTCTCAATATTATTGCTGAAGGAGTAGAAACTCTGGAACAAAAGAACTTTTTAATTGATAATGGCTGCCAGTGGGTTCAGGGCTATTATTATACTCGCCCCCTGATAAATACTGAAATGCATAACCTTTTACAACATTCTTTAAAAGAAGCCTTATAAACACAAGTTGACTCTAAATAGTTCTTATTTGTATGAAAAAAAATCTTAAGCGAACTATTTTTCTTGCCTTTGGCAGTCTGTTTTTTATTTTGGGTTTAATAGGTGTTTTGCTGCCTATACTACCCACTACACCTTTTATGATACTTTCAGCGGCCTGTTTTGCCGAAAGCTCTCCCCGGTTTCATCAGTTACTTCTGAATAATCGTTGGTTTGGTGAAGACCTGCAACGTTGGGAACGCAATAAAACCATGAAACGCACGACCAAAAAACGTGCTACCTGGGTTATTGTTATCAGTTTCACTCTGTCCATCAGTATTTTGTGGGGGCATACAATAGTGCAGCTATTATTATTCCTTGCCTTAGTCTTATTGTTTTTATTATGGCGAGTTGCAGAAACGCCCCATGTTATTGCTGACTGATATGTTCAGGAATGATTTTTATTAATGCTAACGTTTAAGGTTTGTTTTTGCAATGATTTTAGTGGCAATCTCTTCAATAGAACGAATAGTGGTGTCAATTGTTGGAATATCTTCTCTGACATAGAGTTTGTGAATGTGTTTTACTTCAAATTCACATTGCTGTAATGAAGTATAAGGGCTGTTTGCACGGCGTTCGGTACGGATTTCGTGCAGGCGATGTGCCTCAATTTTCAGGCCGAATAATTTATCTTTAAATTGTTCGGCCCAGGTAGGTAATTCATGATTTTCCAGATCATCTTCGGTGATAGGATAATTTGCTGCCTGAATACCAAATTGCATGGCGAGATAAAGTGCTGTGGGTGTTTTGCCACTGCGTGAAACACCCAGCAATATAATGTCAGCTTTGGCATACTGTTTAATAGAAAGGCCGTCATCAGTATTTAATGCATAATTAACGGCTTGAATTCGATTATCATAGGCTTCCTTGTTCTCTGACGAATGCGGCTTGCCGACTCGATGAGTTGAATGTATCTGAAAGGCCTGTTCCAATGGTGCAATGAAATGCTCAAAGACATCCAGCATAAGAGATTGAGAATTATGCAGAATAGCTTTTAGTTCAGGTTGCACGAGAGTAGAAAATAATATGGGTTTAGTACCATTTTCCTGAGCGTTTCGATTGATCAGATCAACTGCTTCCAACACTTTTTTTTCACTATCAATATAAGGTAATGTTTGAGTGATAAAATCAATGGACTCAAATTGAGATAATAGTGTCTGTCCTAACAATTCAGCCGTTAGCCCTGTTTGATCGGATAAATAAAACACACTTCGTTTCATGCTGTTATACCCGGATTTTTATTCTTATTGCTGCTCAGTTTTTTCTCCTGCTTGTTAACTTTTTTCTTACCAAGGTACATCCAGGTTTGCACTACCGAATCTGGAGTGAGTGAAATGCTGCTGATCCCTTGTTTTACTAACCAGTGGGCAAACTCAGGATAATCAGAAGGCCCCTGTCCGCAAATACCAATGTATTTATTATGCTTGTGACAGGTTTTAATAACTCCTTTTAGCAGTTTCTTAACCGCAGGATTTTGTTCATAGAATAGGTGTGAGACTAAACCAGAATCACGGTCCAGGCCGAGTGTTAATTGTGTCATATCATTTGAACTAATGGAAAAGCCATCAAAGAATTCTAAAAACTCTTCTGCCAATATCGCATTAGAAGGAATTTCACACATCATAATAATTTTGAGACCATTGCTCTTTCCCTTGCGTATTCCGGCGAACGTGAACACCTATTCCGGCCCAATCTGAACACCTGTTCCCCCCTTGTGTCAGGATAGTTGTCGCCTCTCTTTT
>JAHXIM010000045.1 GCA_025655635.1 gamma proteobacterium symbiont of Lucinoma myriamae
TCATTACGGTTAGTGAACCGCCCATTGCGGACCCGCATGATGGGTGGTGTGGGGGCTGTAGGAGAGAAACCTGTGGCTACCCGATTATTAATCACTGCCTGAGCAAAAGCAAATAGTTCTTCACGGGTACCGTTAACGGGTAATACCTGGGTATCAGGATCGAGTTGCTCTTCATTGAGATGATAACGTGTTTCAATCCAGCGTGAGATGCTTTTTCGAAGTTCCGGCAAGCCTTTTGTTGTCGGGTATTTGTTCAGAGAATCAAGGTTTTCCTTGATCACTTCAGCAACAAAACCGGGAGGTTCAAGCTTAGGCTCACCAATGGATAGAGAAATATGTTTTAGTTTGCCGTTGGGATTAATACCTGCTTTTAAGGCACTAAGGCATTCAAATGGGTATGGTTTTAAAAGGTCTAATAATGAGTTCATTGCCATTGCTCTTAACTTATGTTTTTAAATCAGGTGATAAAAATCAAATCCAGCTATTATAAAAGAAATATGACCTCAGCATCAAATAATCTTTGCTATTTTGATTTTTGTTAATACAATTAGCTTATGAATAATCACCCACTATTTATTGGCCTTCACCATGGCAGCCTTATTGTGCAGGACTTAGCGCAAGCAATTCATTTTTATTGTCATATTATTGGTTTTGAACAGGATCAGCAACGCCCGGAAATGGCTTTTAAAGGAGCCTGGCTTAATGTTGGTGAACAACAGATTCACTTATTAGTATTACCTGAGACTGAACAAAAGCTCAATCAACCGGAGCATGCCGGCAGAGATAGACATTTAGCGATTCATGTGACACAAATTGAGATAATTAAACAAAATCTGGAAGACAATCAAATACCTTTTACTATGAGCCGCTCAGGACGAGAGGCTTTATTTTGTCGTGATCCGGATGGTAATGGTCTTGAATTTATTAAAGTGGATACGCCGATACCCTTACCAAAAGCAGATGCTGTCAGGTAAGGGGGCCGAGGTAAGTCTAACTTGTGATTTTAGACTTCTTTATATTTTTAACTTCGCCATGCGTTTGGTTGCTTCAATCACATTGTCTCTATGACCAAAAGCACTAAAACGGACATAACCTTCTCCACCAGGGCCAAAACCAGCACCAGGTGTAGTCACGATATGGGCATTGTCCAGAATGTAGCTAAAAGCCTGCCATGAATCCATTGATTCAATTTTTACCCAGATGTAAGGTGCATTGGTACCACCATAGGTGGTAAAGCCGTATTCATCTAATGCAGCTTTGATGATTTGCGCATTTTCCATGTAATAGTCAACCAGTTCCCGCATTTCAGCGATCCCCTGATCGTTCAATACATTAATAGTGGCGGTCTGAATAATATTAGAGGCACCATTAAAAATAGTGGTCATAATACGATTCCAGTCACTATGTACCGATGTGCCGTCATCAAATTTTAATGCTTTGGGAACGATGGTCCAACCCAGACGAACGCCGGTATAGCCAAAAGGTTTAGAAAATGAACATACTTCAATGGCAACTTCCTTAGCACCCTCAATTTCATAAATAGATTTTGGTAATTCAGGATCGCTGATAAATTCAACATAGGCGGCATCAAAAATAATAATAGAACCATTTTCTTTAGCAAAATTAACCAATTGGGTTAATTGCTCTTTAGTGGCTACCGCGCCTGTTGGATTATTAGGCGAACAAAAATAAATAATATCGGCTTTTTCAAGCGTCGGGAAAAAGTCGTTTTCTGCCGTACACTTCATATAGACAATATTGTCAAACTGATCGTTATCTTTATTATATTCACCCGTCTGGCCCATAAGGACACTGCTATCCACATAAACGGGATAGGATGGATCCTGAACTGCAATGCTTGCATCTTCACCAAACAGCATCTGCAGACGCCCGGTATCACATTTGGCGCCATCAGAAACAAATACTTCATCTGCGTCAACTAAGCCATTGCTATACATTCTTTGTGCAATTTTTTCTCTTAGTTCAGTCATACCCTGTTCATCACCATAACCGGAATAACCTTCTGCTGTTGCCATACTATCTGCAGCATCTTTAAGTGCTTTAACAACACTGGGTTGTAATGGTTCGGTGGTATTGCCGATACCCAGACTAATAATCTCTGCATCCGGGTTGTTTGCCATAAATTCATTTTTTCGGCGGTTAATTTCTGGAAAAAGATAGCCAGCCTGTAATTTTGCAAAATTTTTATTTCTTTGTACCATGTTCTTTCCTAAATCCAAGTTAATTAAATAGTTGTTTAAAAGCTATTTGAATGTCTGTAATTGATTAAAATCTAAAGTGACAAAATAATCATCTAATGTTTCAGCGCGTCGAATTTGCAGCACGCTATTATCTTCACGAAGTAAAAGTTCTGCTGAGCGTAATTTGCCATTATAATTAAATCCCATTGAATGACCATGAGCACCGGCATCATGGATGGCAAGGGTGTCGCCTTCAGAGATTTCAGGCAATTGTCGATCAATAGCAAATTTATCATTGTTTTCGCACAATGAGCCGGTGACATCATAACAATGACTTTCGGCCTGATCTTCTTTACCCATGACACTGATATGATGATAGGAACCATACAAAGCCGGACGCATTAAATTGGCCATGGTGGCATTGGTGCCGACATAATCCTTATAAGTATATTTCATGTGGATAACATCGGTGATCAGATAACCATAAGGTCCTGCAATAACCCGTCCACATTCCATATAAATCTTTAACGGGTCAAGATCATTTGCGATAATTAAGCGCTGGTATTCCTGCATGACCTGTTGTGCGACATAATCGTAATCAACTGCTTTTTCACCCGGCAAATATGGTACACCGATACCACCGCCTAGATTAACAAATTTCAGCTTAATGCCGAGTTGTTCTTTAAGTTCTACGGCCAGCTCAAACAGCATTGAGGCTGTTTCTACAAAAAAATCAGGATTCAATTCATTGGAGATAATCATAGTATGCAGACCAAAGCGTTTTACACCTTTTTGCTGACATAATTTATAGCCTTCAAATAGTTGTTCACGGGTAAAACCGTATTTTGCTTCTTTAGGATCACCAATAATTGCATTACCTTCCCTCAAAGGGCCGGGGTTATAGCGGAAACAAAGCAGCTCTGGTAAACCGCCATGTGACTCTAAAGTGTGTTCCAGATAGTCTATATGACGAATATCATCCAGGTTAATAATTGCGCCTAATTCACGTGCTTTGATGTATTCATCCTGCTCCGTATCATTAGAAGTAAACATAATGTCTTCACCCAGAACGTCAATCTGTTCAGATAAAAGCAGTTCGGCAATTGATGAGCAGTCTGCCCCGAATCCTTCCTCTTTTAATACCTTCATAATAAAGGGATTAGGTGTTGCTTTAACCGCAAAATACTCCTTAAATCCAGGCAAAATACTAAAGGCCTGTTTAAATTTACGGGCATGAGCCCGTAATCCTTTTTCATCATATAGATAAAAAGGGGTTGGATAAGTTGTTTTAATTTCAGTCAGTTGTTGTGCTGTAAAAGGTAAAGTTTTTTTCATTATGTTCTTAACGCCAAGGGATTAAATAAAAATTATTTGATATTTCTTCATAACCCGCCAGCATACTCTAAACAAATTATCAAGTCTATCGATAAACAAGATGGGGCAGGGGAAGGGGATTTTCTAGGTTAAGTTATGAAATAATGTCATATCTTTACTATGGTTAAACTGTATATAGGGAAATAAAAATACATAATATATATTATTAATATTATTCCTCATCTCTAATGCGGCTTTTACATTAACATCTGAAGAAAAATCCAATCCTGATTATGATATTGCAGATAATTCAGCACGACAGGCATTATTTTATCGAACTCCAGACGGGTCTGGAGTTTATAAAAGTTTAGCTGGATTCATTATTTTTTATCTTAATGGAATTTTACTGTTATTTATGTCAATTTCAAACTATCTGAACAGATTGATAAAATCATCAATTATTTGAGACTTGGCTTGCAAAAGCTCCTTATTAAAAAGAAATATCTATTATCTTGTGAACTGTATCACATATAATTAGTCGACCCTGAAAAAAGACAATCTCAATGACACAATAGATTATCGTACAATATTGATTCTATTTTTATTGTTCATGATCA
>JAHXIM010000180.1 GCA_025655635.1 gamma proteobacterium symbiont of Lucinoma myriamae
ATGACGGGCGTACACAATAAAAATAGAATCAATATTGTACGATAATCTATTGTGTCATTGAGATTGTCTTTTTTCAGGGTCGACTAAATAGGAAATTACTTGCCGTTTTTTAAGATGGGTAAGTGCATATACTCAACTATCTATTTAAAATGATATTATGGCGTAAATCTTGCATTTTATTTACCATCATGAATAAAATTGTGCTCATATTGTTACAATTCGCCAGTATTTTGACAGCGCTGTGTGTGTCAGCAACGTTTGCCGCAGAGCGGGAATATATTGTGCCTATGGAAAAATCACAGTGGTTAAGTACTACTAAGAAAGACTATGAATGTACTCTGTCACAGATAATTCCATTTTATGGTGAAGCTAAGTTTACCCATAAATCAGGTCATAAAGTAAAATTCAATTTATTTAGTGATGAACCTGTTATGGATGATAACGTGACTGTTGTTATCCAATCAGAGCCGCCTGCATGGCGCCATGACGATAAAGTCTTTGAAGTCGGCAAGTTTGATTTTCAACGTGGTCATAATCCACTGATTGTTCAGTCACCCTATGCTTCGAGAATGCTGCAACAGGTTGAGAATGGTATGTCTCCGGTCGTGATTTATCGTGATATGGCAGATGGTCGGGATATTATTGCAGTTATGCTGTCACCCATAAATTTTCGCCAGGCATTGGCAGAATATCGTGCTTGTGAAAAAACATTATTGGATTTTGATCTGGATGAGATTAAGAACCTTAAACTCTATTTTGCTACCAATAAAGATATTTTAACCGCACGTTCCAAGCGAGATCTGAAAAATATCATTCGTTATTTAAAGATGGATCCTGGTATCCTGCAAGTTAAAGTAGATGCTCATGCTGATTCTCGGGGCAGACGCCGTTTTAATGATGATTTATCAGAAAGACGTTCAGCGGCAGTGGTTAAATATTTACTATCTACCGGTATTAAAGCTGAAATGATCTATTCTGTTAATCATGGTGAACGAGAGCCTGAGCATACTAATAAAACGGCAATCGGACGCTCCAAAAACCGTCGGGCAGATGTTCAGTTACTCACTACTGCGCCGCCGACAGCAGAAGAGCGAAAAGCTATTGAAGCTGCTGAAAAAGCAGAACGTCGCCGTCAATTAACAGAGCGGTCAATTTTTAATCGTCCTTCTAGTACAGAAATAAAGCCTGAAATAGACAAAAAACAGGAGCAAAATGATTCTGCAACACAGAAAAATGAACCTGAAGTGATAGAAAATATACCTCAGGCATTACCTGATTCTGCTGATTATGATGTGCCAGATGATGAACCTCCGGCACCAAATTTCATTAATTTTGATCATTTAGTCGATAAAAATAACCAAAAAGTTAAATCCAAGTAGGTTAGACGCTAAGAATCCGCTATAATTGCCCTCTTTTAATTATTTTTAATAACGAACGTGGGAGAAATTCACGATGTCTGACGTGAAAAAGGTGGTACTAGCCTATTCCGGTGGTCTGGATACTTCAATTATTGTCAAATGGCTGCAAGACGAATATCAATGTGAAGTGGTGACTTTTACAGCTGATGTAGGTCAGGGTGAAGAAATTGAACCTGTACGCGCTAAAGCAGAAGCTGCTGGAATAAAAGAAATTTATATTGAAGATCTGCGTGAAGAATTTGCCCGCGACTTTGTTTTCCCCATGTTCCGCGCTAATGCCATCTATGAAGGCGAGTACCTGCTGGGTACTTCAATTGCCCGCCCGCTGATCTCCAAGCGTTTGATTGAAGTTGCCAATGAAACCGGTGCTGATGCGATATCTCACGGTGCAACGGGTAAAGGTAATGATCAGGTCCGTTTTGAATTAGGCGCTTATGCACTTAAGCCGGATGTAAAAATTATTGCGCCCTGGCGTGAATGGGATCTGACTTCGCGTAAAACGCTCATGGAATATGCTGAAAAACACGGTATAGCAGTTGAAAAAGCACGTGGTAAAAAATCACCTTATTCCATGGATGCTAATTTACTGCACATTTCCTATGAAGGCGATATCCTCGAAGATCCCTGGGCAGAACCAGAAGATTCAATGTGGCTTTGGAGCGTATCACCAGAAAAAGCACCTGATGAGCCCACTTATCTGGAATTTGACTATATTAAGGGTGATATTGTTGCTATTAATGGTGAAAAAATGTCACCAGCGACAATTATGGAATACTTAAATAAAGTGGGTGGTGAAAACGGTATTGGCCGTACTGATATTGTTGAAAACCGCTACGTTGGTATGAAAGCTCGCGGCTGTTATGAAACACCTGCAGGCACTATTATGCTTAAGGCGCATCGTGCGATGGAATCCATTACTCTGGATCGTGAAGCGGCTCATCTAAAAGATGAATTGATGCCTAAATATGCCAGCCTTGTCTATAATGGCTACTGGTGGTCACCTGAGCGTGAAATGCTGCAGGTCATGGTTGATCAGTCTCAGGAAGTGGTTAATGGTCAGGTTCGTGTGAAATTATATAAAGGTAATGTTATTGTTGTTGGTCGTGAGTCAAGTACTGATAGTCTGTATGACGATAATATTGCGACCTTTGAAGATGATGCCGGAGCCTATAATCAACAGGATGCAGAAGGTTTTATTAAATTGAATGCACTGAGATTACGTATTGCAGCAAAAAAACGTCTGAAATAATTTTTTATGTTCCTTAAAATCCCTAAATATTATTCTAAATACTCATAATATTTAGGGATACCTCTTATATAATACTTTGCTAAAATACCTTACTATTAATGAAGCTAACGGTGAATCGTTAGATTATTTTTTTAATCGGAGCAAAGTGAGTAGGGAAGTGACTAAACTTATTTGTTTTTTTGAAAAGACTTGTCTGTCTCCTATTGTGGCAGTGGCATCAATACTGGCCGTATTTCTACTGGTTTGGATGCTGTACTTGCTGACTGAGGCAGGTATATAAAGTAGACAAATTGAGTAAGACTGTAGTTTATGTCTAAAAAAGAATATTTAATAAAAAACAGGCATAAGCCTGTTTTTTTTTGTAAATAATAGTATGAATAGTGATATTTATTTAAAGAACGGCATACTATCAAACATCTTATTGTTTTTCTTTTTCTTTTTCTTTGGCGGCGGACGGATTCCATTGTTTTGATTGAGCGTAGAGCGACGACTTTGTAACTCTTTAACAGCTAAAATTGTACCTGTGTAACGACATAAATATTCAGCGGTTTTATCTGTTTTAGGCATTCTTAGAATTTCTGCATCGAAGTCACAGACTCTGGGGACTAAAGTGGGTTTAACCAGCACAATGTCTCCCTGATCACAGTGCTTGGGTTTGCCTTGATCAGAAATACAGAAATATTCTGCAAAACTACTATTTGATATGGCCAGAAACATTCCTGCAAGGAATATACTTGTGAGCTTCATTTTATTCTCCTGAGAATATGTATCCCTATTTATAACAGTTTTTTTACACATTCTATATAGGTATTTTCATTAGGTTGTTCGTTATTTCTTTGTGCGCTCCAGAGCATCTCACCCAGACAATCCATCATTTGATGCTCGGCTTCATGGGCATCACCTAATTTTGTACATAACGACTGGTATAAGCTGGTAATTTCAGGGGGGCGTTGTGTACCCAGCTGCTCTTGAATGGAAATATGCATCCCTAAATGTAAAAAAGGATTAGTTTGTCCCATTTCAGGAGTGAAATCTTTATCCTGATTTTGCTCAATTTGATCAAAAAAATCGTGATACTCTGGATGTTGACTGATTAAACTGGCAATCAGTGACTCCATCGGTTCCATTGGCAGCTTATTTTTAAACTTATTCCAGCTTTGAAAATAGACTTTTCGCAGTTGATTTCTATCTTGGCCGAAGAGCATTTATTACCTCTTAGATTGCATTGGAATCTATCAATTATTAAGGCAGATATTCTTAACTTTTTTATTGATGTTTGCAAGAGCCTGACTATAAATTATATGTTTAAAAAATACTCGGATGGGTTATTCTTGCGGATTTAGTCTTAGATAAAAAGCAATTAATTTAATTAGTCGACCCTGAAAAAAGATAATCATCATGAATTGATAGATTATCGTACAACATTAATTGTAATTTTATTGTTCCTGATCAAATTGTTA
>JAHXIM010000414.1 GCA_025655635.1 gamma proteobacterium symbiont of Lucinoma myriamae
TTACCTGAAATTGGAAAATCATTAGATACTCGAATTAATGATAATTTTCAGACGTTCGATCCTGCATTTTCAAGTTGATTGGGTATAGTATTAAACCGGAGGCAGATACTATCAGCTTGAAAGGCTTTCTACCTACTCTAAAAATTGATCAGCGCTATATTATGCTCAGTGGTAAATACATACTGGAAGCAGAAAAAGCAGGATATAAAACGCTTAATACTACAATAGATATTAATGCTGAAAATAATGAATTTTCCTTTACTATGAAGGAAACACCGGGAATAGTTCAACTCGATATTGTTCCTGAGAAAAATAATGAGGTTTTTATTGATGATGTGTTATTAGCTCAGACAAATGAAGAAATGGATCTACATCAATATGAAGTAGATAAGGGGGTACATAATTTAAGAATTATTAATCCACGCTATAAAGCATATGAACAAAAAATTAAGGTTGAAGGAAAGAACCTGCAGCAAAAATATAGAATTAAATTAGAAGAAAATTGGGGAATAGCGAAGTTAGAATCATTACAAAAAGATACAAAAATAATTATCACATCAGCAAGCGATAATAAAAAAGCAGTTTATGACAATGTCATCAATGGTGTGACTGAAATTGAATTAATTTCAGGCCAGTATACTATTCATGCCGCTAAGGAAAAATTTAAAGATAAAAAAGAACAAGTGATAATTAAGGCTGGAGATAAACTGAATCTTAAACCATTTAATCTTGAGTCGGAAGATGGGATTTTACACTTAAGCTCTATCCCTTCACAAGGTATTATACGAGTTAATGAACAGTATTTTGGTAAAACACCTAAAACAGTAAAATTAAGTCCCTATCAGGAACATACCATTGAATTAAGTTTGCAGGGTTTTGAAACCACTAAAAAAACAGTTAAATTAGAACCGGAGATTAGCATAAAAGAAGAATTTAAGTTAACTGCAAAAAAAGGTCTGGTTTTTATTAGTGTCTCACCAAAACATGCAGACTTGTATATCGATGGAAAAAAACAAAAAGAAAATTCCGGAAAATTTAGTTTAACAAATAAAAATCACTTACTTAAAGTTCAAGCAAAAGGTTATCAGATACAAAGTAAAAATATTAGCATTAATTCTTATAGTAAAAATATCAGCTTTATTTTGAAAAAAAATAGTAAAAAGAAATTATCGACTAGTGTCACTAAAACTATAAATAAAAAACAAAAGCAACAAATACGTTCACAAAAAAATAAAGACTATCGAAATATGATTAATCAAAATATGATATTAATCAGACCTGCCCTGTTTAAAATGGGTTCCAGGAAAAATGAAGCAGGTCGAAGCTCAAACGAAAGTGAACATAAAGTACAGTTAAACTATGTTTATTACTTATCAGAAAAAGAGATAAGTAATAAACAATACCGACAATTTAAAAAATCACATAATTCAGGCAGTGCAAATAATGAATCACTTAATCTGGATAATCAACCTGTCGTTAATGTTTCATGGCAGGATGCCGCCAGATTTGCTAACTGGTTAAGCGGGCAAGAATCGATTGAACTCTATTACAAAGAAGAAAATGGAAAAATGCTGCCAGTGGATATCAATGCTGATAATAAAGGTTATCGATTACCCTTTGAAGCTGAATGGGTTTTAGCAGCAAGAGGAAAGAATCAAAAAAAATATGCCTGGAATGGTAATTATCCACCTAAAAACGGCAGCGGCAACTTTGCTGATAATTCTGCCAGCACACATGTTTCTAATACTATTAGTGGTTATAATGATCAACAAAGTGTTTCTGCACCAATCGGAAGTTATGTTAAAAATGAAATGGGATTTTATGATTTAGGCGGTAATGTATCTGAATGGTGCCAGGATTATTACTCCCCTACTTCAGGTAAATCTGGAAGTAAAGTCTCATTAAATCCAAAAGGACCAAAAAAAGGAACGCATAAAGTAGTGAGAGATGCCAGCTGGCGGGATGCATCTATCACAGAATTAAGATTAAGCTACCGAAGTTATAGTAAGAAAAAAGCTAATGATATTGGTTTTAGATTAGCAAGGTACGCTCAATGAAAAATATGAAGATGATACATCGATTTATTTTTATCAGTGTTTTTATTATACCTGTGTTTTCACTAGTATATTCTGATGAACAACTAGAAACTCAGAAAAAACAACAGCAAGCAACAAGTCCTAAAGAAAGAAAAATAAAGCAAGTGATAACAAAACCGGATAAATTTATTCCCAGTGAAAAAAAAGATGCTGATAGTTCAGTATCTTTTCCTGTTGATATATAAATTAATTTCGTAAATTACGCATATTATATAACTAATTTTATTACCAGTATTGGTGTCAATCATGAATAATAGAAATCACATTCCATCAGAATTAATATATCAAATCTTTTCACTGCTGATTGCCTTTATCATTGTACATAGTATTTATATATCAGTCATCAGGCCACAGGCTGATAGTTTTATGCAGGCAGAACATGAAGCAATGCTTGCGGATACATCCTATGTTCAAAAACGTAATTTTTATGTAGTAGTAAGAGATTATGAACAGGAAGCCTGTTTTATCTTAATGTTCTGGGCATTAGCAATTATGAGTTTTAAGGGCATATCCTCCTGGAAACAAAATAAACTATTAGATGTCGATCTCTTAAAATTGCCATTTGATTTACCCATAGGTCCGGAAGATACAAAATCACTATTACAACAAATTAGTAATTTTCCGCAGAATATACATAATTATTTATTGCCCAGAGCATTAAAAATGACTGTGCAGCGTTTTTCTGCGACACAGAATGTACATGATGCGCATTCAGCTATGCGGGACATTTGTGAATCAGAAGCCCAAAGGCTGGAAACAGAACTATCAATTATTCGCTATATTGCATGGGCAATTCCTTCGGTAGGCTTTATAGGAACAGTTAGAGGTATTGGTGATGCCTTATCACAAGCTAATAGGGCAATGGAAGGTGATATAACAGGTGTGACAGAATCATTAGGGGTGGCATTTAATTCAACTTTTATTGCACTGGTGATTTCTATCGTACTGATGTTTTTTATACATCAACTGCAATTACTACAGGAACGACTGGTACTGGACACAGAAAATTATTGTGATCACAATCTAATCTCAAGATTAAGAAGTTAGTCCAATCGATTTTTAATGAAAAAGAAAAATAGCACAATTAATTCTTTTAATTTAGCATTTTTAGATATCATGTTCTGTGGTTTTGGGGCGGTTGTCTTATTAGTATTGATTATAAATTCACATATTGTCAGTGATAATAAAATCAAAAATGAAGAGTTGCGTATACAAGTTGAGCAACTTGAGGATGAGACTAAGTCTGCAGCTATTAAGCATAATAAAATGCAAAAATTATTAGAAACTAATTATCAGCAAGCACAGGAAATAGAGGATAAATTAACAAAAACTGATAATACATTACAAAGTATCGATAAGAAAAATAGCGGGAATAGCAGTAAGACACAGGCATTAAAAAAACAGATCAAAGAACTGCAGGAAAATATTAAAGTAATTGAAAAAAGAAATATTCAGCAGAAGAAAAATATTGAAATATCTCAAAAGCAAAGTGGAAATAAAGTACGTCAATATGAGGGTGATGGTCATCGTCAGTATTTAACAGGCTTAAAATTAGGCGGGAAAAGAGTATTGATCCTGTTAGATAATTCAGCCTCGATGTTAGATGAAACTATTGTTAATATTATAGCTAAAAGAAATTTATCAAACAGTGTAAAAAAATCAGCACGTAAATGGCGACAGGCAGTTGAAAGTGTTAAATGGATGGTGGCCAATTTACCTAAAAGCAGTCAGTTTTTAATTGCTAGTTTTAACAAAGAGACTCAATCCCTGGCTGATAATCAAGCATATCAATGGATAAAAACCAGTGATCAAGCGCATATGAATGCAATGTTTAAACGATTGCAGCAGTTAGTTCCAGAAAATGGAACCAACTTAAGTAAAGCGTTTGCATCAATTCTAAAATTAAAACAAAAACCTGATAATATTATTTTAATTAGTCAGCCCTGAAAAACATATTATCTATTTGAAATGTAAGGAATTATCCCTATTTTTGAGTGACCAGATCGACCAGAAATG
>JAHXIM010000525.1 GCA_025655635.1 gamma proteobacterium symbiont of Lucinoma myriamae
ACGTCTTCCCTGTATTTTATCTTTAAAAAGAAGGAATATAATACCGGAACGACAATCAGTGTTAATACAGAAGCAAATGCCAGTCCTGACATAATGATAATGGACATATTGACAAAAAAGACATCTGAAAGAAGAGGAATCATTCCCAGAATAGTCGTTGCTGCCGCCATCATAACCGGTCTCATACGACTGACCGCCGAGTCCAGAACGGCTTTAAAAGATTCAATACCTTCTTCAATCTGCTGATCAATTTCTTCAATCAAGACAATGGCATTTTTAATTAACAGGCCAATCAGACTTAACGCCCCCAACAGTCCCATAAAATCAAATGCGCCATCAAGAGCCAACAGCCCGGCGGTAATACCGATCACAGCTAAAGGTACGGTGAGCCAGATGATTGCAGGTTGTCTCACTTTGCCGAATAGCAGTATGGTGGTCAAAATCATCAATAAAAAACCACCCGGCAACGCAGAGGCTAATGAGTTCTGAGCCAGTGTTGCATCTTCATACTCACCACCCCAGACCAGCTGATAACCGGGGGGTAATTCCATGGCTTCTATTTGAGGACGCAGATGTTCAAATAATGCATTGGAGTCAACACCAGTCTCAGGATTACACGAAGCAATAATGGTCTGTCTGCGATCGCGTCCCCTGATGACCGTATTTTCCCAGATTGTTTCAAAACGCTTGACGACCTGGGCAATAGGTACCGAGGTTTGTAATACCGGACTCCACACCTGAATATCCTGAATATTGCTAATGTCTTCGCGTTCTTCATCGGTGGCCCGGCTAAAGATCGGCAAGAGACGAATACCATCTCGATAAAGACCAACCTGTTTGCCATCAAAGGCATATTTTAATGCTTTGGATAGATCTTCATAATTGACCCCTAACTGGCGTCCGACCTGCTCATTAAAAATAGGTTTAACCAGTTTAACGGGTTGCCGCCAGTCATCGCGGATTTCTTTAGTACCGGCATTGTTACGAAAAATGTCTTTAGCCTGCTCTGATAATTGTCTTAAGACTGCACCATCCGGGCCACTGATACGTGCCTCAATTTTACTATCTCGTCCAGGGCCAATACGCAAGGGTTTAATGATCGGCTCTATATTAGGAAAGCTTTTCATATAGGTATCGGTTTTATCCCAAATCTCCGCAATCTGCTCCCGTGTTTCTGTCTGCACGATAATCTGAGCATAAGCCGGACTGCGTTCTTTAGGCTCGTAGACCAGAGAAAAACGCTGATCACCGCCACCAATAAGCTCCGTCGTTTTTGTCACTCCCGGCAGACTACGAATATAGTCACTGATTTTCAGAGTATCATCGCGTGTTTTATGAATATCGGTACCTTCAATTTCCCACACTTCAACAAAGAACATCGGTGTATTGGAGTCCGGAAAGAAACCACCACGCACAAAACCAAAGCCATAGACAGCAATGACAAATAAACCCACAATGATGGTCATGGTCAAACCACGAAAATGCAGTGCTTTCTTTAAAAATCCTCGATAAAGCATAAAGACAAAACCAGAATAGGCATCCTGAGCATCCGCTTCAGAGCCTGCATTCTTTTTAGGTTTAATAAATAAAGCACACAATAAAGGCGTGGTACTCACTGCTGTTATCCAGCTTAATAATAAGGAGATCAGAATCACATAAAACAGCGTACGACTGAATTCACCGGTAGCATCCTGTGACAGGCCAATGGCAGAAAAAGCCAGGATACCGACAATCGTCCCACCCAGCAGTGCCACTGCATTTTTTCCAACCACGTCTTTGGCTGCTTTGCCCGCATTCATGCCTGACTGAATGCGCACCATCATGCCTTCGGCAATCACAATGGCATTACCCACCAGCATACCCAGAGCAATAATCAGAGCACCAAGAGAAATTCGTTGTAAATCAATTCCATATAATTCCATTATCAATAAAGTCCCGGCAACAGTGATGAGCAGGACTACACCAATAATTAAACCCGCAGTGACTCCCATAAACAACAGCAGTACAATAATAACGATAACAATGGCTGCCACTAGATTAAGCATAAAGCCGGACACTGAATTTTCGACTTCATAGGGCTGGTTATAAATAATATCCAGTTTCATACCAATGGGTATTAGAGATGAAATTTCATGCATTCTTTTTGTAAGATTGCGACCAACCGCCACGACGTTCTCACCAGACTGCATTGATATGCCTAAGGTTAAAGCCGGGTTACCTTCATAATAAATTAATAAATCAGGCACTTCTTTATATTCGCGTCGGATTTGAGCAATATCTTTTAGATAGATCAGCGTTCTATCGGATGAACTGATTAACACGTCACCAATCAAATTCACCGATTGAAATTCACCTGTTGGCTGAATGCGTAGATATTCATCACCGACTAATACCTTACCCGCATCGGTAACAACATTTTGTGACTGCAGGATCTGACCTATCTGTTCCAGGGATAAGCCCAATTCACCCAGACGTTGACGAGAGATATCCAGATAGACCACTTCACTCTGAGCACCACCGATGACAATTTTTCTAACACCATCAACCAGCACCATTTCTTTTTTAAGATAATCAGCTGCATCTTTTAAGTCACGATAACTGTAGCCTTCACCGGATAAAGCCACATAGACACCATAAACATCAGCAAAACTATCAACAATGACCGGTTCATGAGCACCCGGGGGCATTTTATACAGCATATCTGCTATTTTTCTACGCACTTCATCGTAAATATCTGGGAAATCCTCAGCATTGTATTTATCCTGAAAGGTAACCGTAATATCGGACATGCCCGGTCGGGAAATGGACATTTTGATCCATTTTACCTGCGGCATTAACTGAATGGCTCCCTCAATATGATAGGTGACTTCATCATAGACCTGTTGCGCCGTAGCGCCGGGGTATTGAGTAATAATTTTAACATCTTTAATGGTAAATTCAGGATCTTCCAGCTTGCCCATTTTCATAAAGCCGCTGTAACCACCGGCCAGAAAAACAATCACTAACAGCCAGGATACCACCGGATTTTTTACCGAATATTCTCCGATATTCATAGTTTCTTAATCCTTTACTGAAGTGTTTTCGGAAGCATTTTGGCCGCTATCTTTGTTCATAACAGGCTGTTCATGTTTAATATTATCTTTCGCCTGTTCTGATTCTGCCATAAGAGTGACTTTAAGATCTTCGTATAAAAATGGAACTCCCGCAATCACAACACGTTGTCCAGCTTCGATACCTTCTTTCACCTGAATACGATTGCCTGTCATGGTACCCACTGCCACTGAAACGGGTTTAACCTGCATTGTTTTTTCATCAACAAGCCAGACGGTGCCTTGTAAAGCCACATCGGCTACCATAGCACTGACAGGAAGATAAAAAATATTCTCCGTATCGATAAATTTACTCAAATCAATTTTAACCATCGCAGTCATACCCGGCAAAACAATGATATCATCCGGCTTCGGCATGGTATAAGTGGCAGAAAATGTTTGCGTACTGGCATCGGCTTTAGTGGATAACTCCTTAAATGAAAGAGAATATTCTTTATCTCTTTGAGATTGAAACATGGCAACAACCGGGATTTGATGTTTCATTTTTGATTGTTCCATCGAATCAACACCTTCAACTCTTTGCAGACGCAATATCAGGTTTTCCGGAAGATCAAATTTCACCTCTAAAATTTCATTATCATTCAGTGAAATAATGCTCTGCTTGGCCTGAATTTCTTCAAAACTCTGAATATGACGTCTGGCCACTGTGCCGTTAAAAGGCGCCTTCAGTTCTGTATAAGCGAGTTGTTGTTTAGCCAGGTTTAATTCTGCTTTAGAACTAAGAAAACTGGCTTCCAGCTTGTCAAAATCCATTTTGGAAATATGACCTTCTTTAACCAGTTTTTTACCTCGATTGTAATCATTGGATGCTCTGGTAAACAATGCCTTTTTATCATTAACTGTAATTTGGAAATCTGTCGGATCCAGTTTGGCAATTAAATCACCTTCGGCCACCAGATCGCCTTCCTTAACCAGTAACTCATGCACCTTACCTGATACACGAAAGGCCAGCTCAGCTTTTCTATTAGCATCTATAC
>JAHXIM010000248.1 GCA_025655635.1 gamma proteobacterium symbiont of Lucinoma myriamae
GTCAGGTATTATTAAAAAGCAGTGTCCTGTCACGCCTGATGGCTGGTCATTCTCAAAGAAATGACATAGTGGGCTTATTATTACCCAATACCAATGCAACGGTATTGAGCTTTCTGGCTTTGCAGAGTCTTGCTCGTGTCCCCGCTATGCTCAATTACACGGCAGGTTATAAAGGATTATTATCCGCCATAGAAACAGCGCAAATAAAAACTGTTTATACCTCCAGACGGTTTATTCAAGTGGCAAAAATGGATGATCTGGCAGCATTATTAGCAAAGCAGGTCAAGCTGATTTATCTGGAAGATCTGCGTCAGCAAGTCACATGGCAGGATAAGGCCTATGGAGTATTGTGCAGTCTTATGCCTAAGCTGTTTTATGCTCAACAGTGGCAGGGTGTTCTGCCAGATGATCCAGCAGTGGTATTATTTACTTCGGGCTCAGAAGGTGTACCTAAAGGAGTGGTGTTGTCGCATAAAAATATTATCAGCAATGCCATTCAATTGGGCACAAAAATTGATTTTAATAAAAATGATGTCATCCTGAATGCCTTACCCTTATTCCATTCATTTGGTTTAAGTACTGCTACTTTGGTTGCACTGTTAAATGGTATGAAAGTCTTTTTATATCCATCACCATTACACTATAGAATTATTCCGGAAGTTGCTTATGATATTAATGCTACAATGCTTTTTGGCACCAATACGTTCCTGAAAGGCTATGCAAAATTCGCCCATAATTACGATTTTTATAGTATTCGATATGTATTTTCCGGTGCTGAAGCAGTACAAAAAGAAACCGCTTCACTGTATGCAGAGAAGTTTGGTTTAAGAATACTTGAAGGCTATGGTGCAACAGAAACCAGTCCGGTGATATCTATGAATACTCCCATTGAATATCAAACAGGCAGTGTGGGTACCATATTGCCGGGTATGGAGTATCAATTAAAATCTGTACCAGGTATTGAACAGGGAGGTCAACTCTTTGTCAAAGGCCCGAATATCATGAAAGGGTATTTTAGAAATGAAAACCCCGGTGTTTTGGAACCCACTGAATCTGAATTTGGTGCACTCTGGTATGATACCGGTGATATTGATGCCGATGGTTTTATTCATATTAAAGGACGAGTCAAGCGTTTTGCCAAGATTGGTGGTGAAATGGTCTCCCTCTCCATGGTAGAAGAAATGGCTGCTCAATGCTGGCCTGATGATCTGCATGCGGTCGTGAGTATCCCCGACAGCAGCAAAGGTGAGCAGTTAGTTTTACTCACCACACGCCAGGATGCGCAAAGAAAAGACTTATCTGTGTTTGCTAAAGAAAATGCCATTGCAGAATTAAATGTGCCTAAAAAAATAAAACTGGTCGAGAAACTGCCTCTCTTAGGCACAGGAAAAACAGATTATCAGACAGCAAAAGAAGTTGCATTAAATGAATAAAAATACTTGCAGATAATTACTGACATATTTTGATCTAAGTGTGATTTTGAAATTATTTATTACAAAATTTGATTTATTGGTAAAATGAGATTGTATGAAAAGTATAGAAGCAAATTTGCTAAAATAAAATTTAATATTTTTTTAACGGCTTAAATGAATATTGTTTGTTATATTAGGCTGTTGGATTGGTTGATGATATCTAAAGCGTCACGAACGGATTCTCTTACTTCCTGTGCGTCATCATTAGCCAGCGTTTTAATAGGCTCAATTGCTTCGGTGCTTTCTGTAAGGCCTAAATAATAACAGGCATCATTACGGATATTAGCTTGCTCTGAGTTGAGTAACTCTGTCAATGAGGGGATAAGTGCCTGAATTGCTTTGCTGCCCTGAAATTCTTCAAAAATAGCACCGATACCAATTTTAGCACCCAAAGGTGTGTCTTTATCTTGTATCATTGCCGGTAAATGTCTTAACAGATCAGGTTCTTTTTTTAATAGACTGATTATTTTATTGAGTTCGCCGGTAGTTAACAGCTCATTAAAATACTCCTGCATACCGGTTTCAGATTGAGCACGAGTGAGCCAGGTTTGTAACTCACCTTTGCTTTGTGAGCCAGTGAGTTCAAAGGTCCTATCTTTATCCAGGGTACAGAACGAATGTTCAGCTCCTGAGCTTTTTCGGGAACTAACGCCATATTGCTGACTTCCATTTCAGCAATTTCTCCATCCTTAATTAACTCAGACAGGGCCTGCAGCACATTAGGACAATGAGGACATCCGGGGGCAATAAATAATTTAACTTTAAGCACTATAGAGCTTTTTCCTTTGTCGGCAGCTTTTGAAGCTGTTTTTATAAACCTGGTAATTGATAATTATTCCAGATTTAATCTCTTGGCAACAAAATCAATATCTTTATCACCACGGCCGCTGAGGTTAATTAATATATGCTTATCCTTATCCAGAGTGGCAGCTAATTTCATGGCATAAGCCACTGCATGGGCACTCTCTAAAGCAGGGATAATGCCTTCTACACGGGATAAGTCCATAAAGGCATCCAGACATTCTTGATCAGTCGCAGTTTCATACTGAACACGCTCAATATCTTTTAAATAACAGTGCTGAGGACCGACACCGGGATAGTCCAGCCCTGATGCAATGGAATAAACGGGCAGTGGTTCACCTTCGCTGTTCTGTAATAAATAACAACTGAAACCATGAATAACTCCGGGTGTTCCCTTGCTCATTGTGGCGGCATGATCAGGAGTACTTAAACCTTTACCGGAAGGTTCAACGCCAATCATTTGTACTTTTTCATCTTCTAAAAAGGCAGTAAATAAACCCATCGCATTACTGCCGCCGCCAACACAGGCAATTAAATAATCGGGCAAGACACTTTCCATATCCATAAACTGTGCCCGGGCTTCAGTACCGACGATGGATTGAAAGTCTCTGACCATCATAGGAAAAGGATGAGGACCAACCACTGAACCAATGGCATAGAGGGAATTAACCGGATCTTGAAGGTAAGCTTCAAATGCACTATCTACCGCATCTTTTAAGGTTCGTGTACCGCGACTGACTGGGACTACATCAGCTCCCAGGATTTTCATGCGAATGACATTAGGATGTTCTTTTTCGATATCAATTTCACCCATATGAATTTCACATGGAATACCAACCAGAGAACAAGCTGATGCCAGAGCAACGCCATGTTGACCAGCACCTGTTTCTGCCAGCACTTTGCTTTTACCCATATGTTTTGCCAGCAGTGCTTCACCCAGACAATGGTTGATTTTATGAGCACCGGTATGGTTTAAATCTTCGCGTTTCAGATAGATTTGAGCGCCGCCACATTTTTTTGTGAGGTTTTTGGCATGATAAATCGGGCTGGGTCGACCGACAAAATGAGTCATTAAATCAGCTAATTCATTTTTAAAGGCATCAGTATCTTTAATTTCCAGATAGGCATCATTAATATCATCCATTATGGCTTTGAGTTCAGGAGGTAATTGCTGACCTCCATAGTCACCGAAAAAACCATTATCATCGGGCATAGGAAGAAAGTCTGCATTGTTCATAGAAGGGCCTTTATATTTTTATAGTTATTTTATTGGTTGGAATACTAAAGTTAACATATCGTAATAAAATAACCTATACTAGGACGAAATTAATTCTCATAAACAAGGTCTCTATAGTATATGCTCGATGATCAGGAAAATAAGCAGCATCAAATATTAAAAACAATAATTGATAAGGAGCTGCAGGAAATTGATGAAGAAATGGCAACTCTGGATAATTCAGATATTGCCACTGTCATTGAATTTCATACTAAACATGGTATTCGCGATGCTGAAGAACGGCGTGATGAAAATGGCACAACCGAACTGGAATTTCCTTATGATACGTCCGATGAATTAAAAAAATCAATGAATGCATTATTATTAAATCTTGAAGTGCTTTTGCAATATTTTTATCGCGCCTGCTATTTTGGCACAGCTGAAGAACAAAATACTTATCGCAATAATATTTTAGCAATACTTGAGTAATTAGTCAGCCCTGAAAAATATATTATCTATTTGAAATGTAAGGAATTATCCCTATTTTTGAGTGACCATAAAGACCAGAAATGTTACA